>JBATID010000436.1:0-8784 GCA_049667545.1 Woeseiaceae bacterium | reverse complement strand
CGGCACGACAATTCTCGCTGACGATGCCCTTGGCGCATGGCTGCAACAGAAAAAACCTGCGGCCGCAGCGCCGGGTGGCTATTTTCTTGTTGATCCGCTCGGCAATCTCGTTATGTATTTTTCGCCCCAGATCGACCCGAGCGCGATGGTAAAAGACATCGAGCACCTGCTGGAGTTTTCGCGAATTGGCTGAACAGATCACAAGCGCGGATACCGTTGCAAGAGCGGACACCGACTGGCGCAATTACTTCGAGTTGACCAAGCCTCGCGTGGTCATGCTGATCGTGTTCACCGCGATCGTCGGCATGTTCGTGTCGGTTCCTGGCTGGCCGGGCCTGTCGGCGCTCATTTTTGGCACCCTGGGAATCGGCCTCGCATCTTCATCCGCCGCCGTTTTCAATCATGTGCTTGATGCGCGTATCGACATCCAGATGATGCGCACACGTGGCCGGCCGTTGCCGCAGGGCAAATTGACCGAAAAATCAGCGCTGATATTCGCGAGTATTCTCTGCGTTATCTCGATGATAATCCTGTGGCTACTCGTTAACCCGCTAACTGCGATGCTGACGTTTTTCTCCCTGATCGGTTATGCCGTCATCTACACGGCCTGGTTGAAACGCGCGACGCCGCAAAACATTGTCATCGGTGGCGCCGCGGGCGCTGCGCCGCCATTGCTTGGCTGGGTCGCTGTCACCAATGACATCCAGAGCGGCGCACTGCTGCTCTTCCTTATTATCTTCGTCTGGACGCCACCGCATTTCTGGGCGCTCGCGATTGCGCGCAAAGATGAATACGCGAAAGTCGACATACCGATGTTGCCGGTAACGCACGGAGATGCTTACACGCGGCTTTACATCCTGCTGTATACAATCCTGCTCGTGCTCGTAACGATTTTCCCGTACCTGATTGGCATGAGCGGCCTGATTTACCTGCTGGCCGCGATTGTGCTCGACGCCTGGTTCCTTAACTATGCGATCCGAATGGTCCGCGAACCGGAAGAACATGAGCTGCCGATGCAGGTCTTCAGATTTTCGATCACCTACCTGGGCCTGCTGTTCGGGGCAATACTCATCGACCACTACCTGTTGTTTCAGCTCAATATTTGAGCGGCATCCGGCGGAGCACCTGCATGCGCGAACACCACCCGATTATTATTGTCCTGGCCCTGTCGATTTGCCTTGCCCTGTTTTCTTTGCAGGCCCGGGCTGACAAACTCGAGGGCCTCGACAACACAATGCAGGTACTCGATGACATCGATGATCTCGACAAAACGGCTGCCTACCTGCGCATCCCCGATGTGGACGACGGCGAGCCCGACGCTGCTGCGGATGAGGCCGCCGACAACGCCAGCTTCGACAGTGATTTCGAGCACGACGTCGGGCTCGAGGAGGAGCTGATGCAAAACGAGGACGACTTCGAGGACGGCGATGATGTCGATGATGACCGCATCAGCGCGCCGACGGCGACACCTTGAGCCACGCCCGCACACCCTTCCTGATCCTGCTGCTCATCGGCGCCGCGGCGATGACCCTGGCGCCAGTGCGCTTCGCGTCCGCGATGACGGCCCGGGAATACTTTAGCGACGGCAATCGCCTGTACCGCGACAACCTTTACTGGGCCGCGCTGTTGCGCTATCGCCAGGCGGCGGAACAGGGCCTCGATTCGGCGGTTCTGCACTACAACACGGGCGTTGCCCATTATCGTGCCGGCCAGCACGTGCGCGCCCGTCAGTCATTCGAAAAAGCGCTGCAGGAGCCCGCGCTGCTGGCCGCGACGCAGTACAACCTCGGGCTGAATGCTTATGCGCTGGGCGACTCCGCCGATGCTCTGCAGTGGTTTCGGCGCGTACCCGGGTCCGGCGGCAATGCGAAATTTGCGGCACTGGCGACGGTAGCCATCGCCCGCATCGAGCGCGCCGGCGCTGCCGCGAGTGAGCCCGTCACCGGCGCTGCCGCTGCCGACAGCGCCCGGCCGTTTGCCAGTCTCGAATTGCGCGCAAGAGTTGGCTTCGGCACTAACGACAACGTATTCCGCACACCCGGCCAGAATTACATCGACTTCGCTAGCGAAGGCTCGCCATTGGTGACACCCCAGATCTTCAGCGGCGCTTACATGCCGCTCAGCCTGTCCGCCAGGTACATCGTCAACAGCCTGCCGTTCGAGGGTTTCTACGGTGCTTACCGACTGGCCGGACGCGTGCACTCGGACGAGACGCTGAATAACGCGGATGAATACATGCATGAGCTGAGTTTCGGCAATGAGTATTACCGCAAAGAGGAGCTGAGAGCGCGCGAGGTCAAGAGTGCTTTCACCATTGCGCAGCACGATGAGATTTACTACGACCGGGACTTCGGTGATCCGCGCGTACTGGGCGGTGCTGACCTGAGCGACCGCATGAACTACGTCCGCTACGGACCGCAGCTGTCGCTGCGCCAATCGTATCGGCGCGTGTCGTTCGGCGCCCAGCTCAAAGGCCAGCTATGGAATTACGAAGCAACCGACATACTGCCCGAGTACGACCACGAGTACTTCTTCCTGCAGCTGTTTGGCCAGGTCAAGTTCACGGCAAGCTCCCTGCTACGCCTCACGGCCGCGGGCTACAGTCGCCGCTTTGGCGACCGGCCATCTTTTGACCTCGATGGCGAGCAGCGGCTCGGCAATCCGGGCATTCGCTACGACTATGTTTCGCTGGGGCTGCGTGCACGGCAACGTATCTTCGACAGCCTTTGGTTCGGCGTTGACGTCGAGCGCACCGAGCGCACCGATCAGCACGTTGGTTACAACGATTACTCCCGTGACAGCTTTAGCTTCGAGCTGCACTGGCAGCCGACCGAACGCATTGATTTCGAAGCCAGCGGGATCTACCGAATCTACGATTATCCCAATGCGTTTGCGTTTCACGTCCCGGCCGCCGGTCGCAAAACGCAGGAATCGGCGGATGCAAAAATCGTGGCCTCCTATCAACTCACCGAACACTTAAGCATCGCCGCCGAAGCGATCTACCGCGAAACCGTCTCCACCGATACGCGCATTCAGTATGAGCGCAAAGAGTACCTGCTTGGCGTGCGCTGGGAGCGCTGATTCTCTGCTACACTTGCGCGCTTTCTAATGGCGGCAGCCGCCGCCTGCCAGCTGGTTTCCAATGGATGTCACACCGATCCTTGCACACCTCAACGACGCGCAGCGCGAGGCTGTAACCGCGCCCGGCGAACCGACGCTCGTAATCGCCGGCGCGGGTAGCGGCAAGACCCGGGTGCTGGTGCATCGCGCCGCCTGGTTGATCGATGTCGAAGGCGTCTCGCCACAGAGCCTGCTCGCCGTCACATTTACCAACAAGGCCGCAGCCGAAATGCGCGGCCGCATAGAATCGCTGTTGAAGATGCCGGTCAACCACCTGTGGATCGGCACATTTCACGGGCTCGCCCACCGTATGCTGCGGCGTCACTGGCGCGAAGCCGGGCTGCCACAGAATTTCCAGATCATCGACTCTGACGATCAGCTGCGCCTGATCAAGCGGCTCCTGAAGAACCTGGAAATTGACGACAGCCGCTGGGTGCCGAAAGAAATCCAGTGGTTCATCAACGCGCAAAAAGATGAGGGGCTACGGCCGAAACACCTTGATGATGAGGGCGACCCGAATCGCCGGCAGATGATCGCGCTGTATCAATCGTACGAAGAGGTCTGTCAGCGCGGCGGGCTCGTCGATTTCGCCGAGCTGTTGCTGCGCGCACATGAATTGCTGCGCGATAACGCCGAGCTGCTGGGTCACTATCGACATCGCTTTGCGCACCTGCTGGTTGATGAATTTCAGGACACCAACGCGATTCAGTATGCCTGGCTGCGTTTGCTTGCGGGCGATCGGGGCGTGCCCTTCGTCGTCGGCGACGATGATCAGTCGATCTATCGCTGGCGCGGTGCGCGGGTTGAACACATCCACCAGTTTCAGAAAGATTTCCCCGGCACGCATGTCGTCAAGCTCGAGCAAAACTATCGCTCGACCGCGACCATACTCAATGCCGCCAACGCAGTCATTGCCAACAACAACTCGCGGCTGGGCAAGAACCTGTGGACCGAAGGCGTCGAGGGCGAGCCCATCAAGGTCTACTCCGCGTACAACGAGCGTGACGAGGCCGACTTTGTAATCGGGCGACTGCGCGACTGGATTGCACAGGGCAATGTCCGGGCTGAATGCGCCGTCCTCTACCGTTCCAACGCGCAGTCACGCGTGCTGGAGGAGGGGCTGATCAACGCCGCCATCCCTTATCGCGTGTATGGCGGGCTGCGCTTTTTCGAGCGGGCTGAAATCAAGGATGCGCTGGCCTACCTGCGCCTGGTTTCAAACCGTGACGATGACAGCTCGTTCGAACGCGTCGTAAACAAACCCACGCGCGGCATCGGCGCCCGTACCGTCGAGCAGATGCGTGCGTATGCGCGGGCGAACGCCTGTTCAATGTGGCGCGCAGCAGGCGCTGTTGCCAGCGACGAAGCGGGCGGCCGTGCCGCCAACGCGATAGGTGCTTTCATCACCCTGATCGAGCGCCTGGCCCGCGACACGAGCGGGCTGGACCTGCAGGACCAGGTAGACCATGTCATCCACCTGAGCGGCCTCGTTGACTTCTTCAAGAAGGACAAGGGGGAGAAGGGCGAGACCCGCGTCGAGAACCTGCTCGAACTGGTTAGCGCCGCGAAAGGTTTCGAGCCGGATCCTGCCGAAGAAATGTCGCCGCTCGACGAGTTCCTGTCGCATGCCGCACTCGAGGCCGGCGAAGGTCAGGCCGATGCGTGGGAGGACTGTGTGCAGCTGATGACCATGCACTCCGCCAAGGGCCTGGAGTTTCCGCTGGTCTTCCTCTGCGGCATGGAGGATGGCCTGTTTCCACACCAGCGCTCCATCGCCGATCCCAACGGCCTCGAAGAAGAGCGCCGTCTTTGCTATGTCGGCATTACCCGTGCGAAGCAAACGCTGTTTATCACCCACGCCGAACAGCGGCGCATGCATGGCTCGGATAATTACGCGCAGCCATCGCGCTTTATCAGCGAGATCCCGGCTGAGCACGTGGAGGAGATCCGGCCACGCGTGCAGGTGTCGCGCCCGATGCGCATCGCCTCGACGGCATCACGCAGGCGTACCGCGACCGGCGCCGGCAGCGAGCTCGGCATTCGGCTCGGTCAGCGCGTTCGTCACAAGAAATTCGGCGACGGTGTGATTCTCAACTGCGAGGGGCAGGGTGCCCACGCGCGGGTTGAAGTGAATTTCGAGTCAGCGGGCACAAAATGGCTGGTTCTCAGCTATGCCAATCTCGATCTGATGTAAACTAGCGGCCTCGAGCATGCGCACAGGCAAGACAGGAATCCGAGCGCGATGAAAATTCTAATTCTCGGCGCCGGTCAGGTTGGCTCTTCTGCGGCGTACCATTTGTCGCGCGAGGAGGCCAACGAGGTCACCGTCGTCGACCGCCGGCCCGAAGTTCTGCGCGAGCTGCAGGATCGCCTCGATATCCGTACGGTCGTCGGCCACGCGGCACACCCGGAAGTGCTGGAGCGCGCCGGCGCCAAGGATGCGGACATTGTCGTGGCGCTCACCGACATGGACGAAACCAACATGGTTGCCTGCCAGGTCGCTTACACAAAGTTTCGGACACCCACTAAGATCGCCCGTATTCGCTCTGCCGAGTACATGAACGCGGACGCGCTGTTCACGCAGGACGCCATTCCCATCGACGTGCGCATCAGTCCCGAACAGCTGGTGTGTACCCACGTCGAGCAGCTGATCCTGTACCCCGGATCGACCCAGGTGCTCGACTTTGCCGACGGCAAGGTGCGCCTCGTCGGCGTGAAGGCTGACCGTGATGGACTGCTGGTCGGCCAGCGCATTGCCACGCTGAAAGAGCACATTCCAAATACCGAAGGCCGCATTGCCGCCATTTACCGGCAGGGCAAAGCCATGCTGCCGGACGGCGACACTGTTATCCAGGAAGGTGACGAGGTGTTCTTCGTCGCTGATCGCAAGGACATCCGCGTCTTCATGAGCGAAATGCGGCGCCTCGAGGAGCCTGTGCGTCGCGTCGTCATCGCCGGCGGCGGCAACATCGGCGTGCGCCTTGCACTGGCGCTTGAACACACCAACCAGGTCAAGATCATCGAGCGTGATCCGGTCCGGGCGCGGGTGATCTCGGAACAGCTCAACAAAGCAATCGTGCTCGTTGGCGATGCCGCCGACGAAGAGCTGCTGCTCGAGGAAAACATCGACAGCGTTGACGTCTTCTGCGCTTTAACGAACTCGGAAGAAGCCAACATCCTGAGCTCGATGCTCTCAAAGCGCCTCGGCGCTCACAAGGTCATGGCGCTCATCAACCGTGCCTCGTACGTCGACCTCGTGGAGGCCGGCAGCATCGATATCGCAATTTCGCCTCAACAGGTAACCATTGGTTCGCTGCTGGCGCACGTGCGCCGAGGTGACGTCGTCAAGGTGCACTCGCTGCGCCGCGGCGCGGCCGAGGCGATGGAAGCGATCGCCCACGGCAACGAAGAAAATTCGAAAGTGGTCGGGCGTGCGATTGAAGACATCGACCTGCCAAAGGGCACCGCGATTATCGCTATCGTCCGCGATGACAAGGTCCTCATCGCGCATCACGACACGGTCATTGAGGCCGATGATCATGTCATCCTGTTCATGACCGATCGCCGCAAGATCGAACGACTCGAAAACCTCTTCCAGGTCGGCGTTTCCTTCGTTTAATGAACTGGGCGGTCGTACAACGAATTCTCGGCCTGCTGCTGATGATGTTCAGCATCACGATGCTGCCGCCGATTCTCTTCAGCCTTTATTACGACGACAACTCCTGGCTGCCATTCGTCGAGGGCTTCGTGCTGACGCTCGCTGCGGGCTTCATCTGCTGGCTGCCGGTGCATCGCACCCGCAAGGAACTCCGTCTTCGGGACGGCTTCCTGGTCGTCGCGGCATTCTGGACGGTGCTGGGCGCGTTCGGTGCCGCACCGCTGTATTTCGCCGATGCGCTGTCTTTATCGCTCACTGAGGCTGTCTTCGAATCCGTGTCCGGACTGACGACCACCGGCGCCACGGTGCTGACGGGTCTTGATGAGCTGCCGCGTTCGATTCTCTATTACCGCCAGCAGCTGCAGTGGCTGGGCGGCATGGGAATCATCGTGCTGGCCGTCGCCGTGCTGCCGATGCTCGGCGTCGGCGGTATGCAGCTGTACCGGGCGGAGACGCCGGGCCCGGTCAAGGACACCAAGCTCACGCCACGCATCACCGAGACGGCCAAAGCGCTGTGGTACGTGTATCTCGCGTTTACGATCTGCTGCATGCTCAGCTATCGCGTCGCTGGCATGGGCTGGTTCGACGCGCTGTGTCATGCGTTTTCCACCGTGGCCATCGGCGGCTTCTCGACGCACGACATGAGTATCGGCTATTTCGACAGTACCGCTGTCGATATTGTCGCCATCTTCTTCATGTTCGCCGCCGGCATCAACTTCTCGCTGCACTTTTATGCATGGCGCTATGTATCGGTGAAACACTACTCGCAGGACCCTGAGTTCCGCGCTTACGCCGCGATGCTGGGCGTGCTGGCGATCGTTGTCGTCCTTGCCCTGTTCACCTATCGGGGCTTTATCGATACCGGCCAAACTTTATTAGACGGCGTATTTCAGGCCGTCTCGATCGCCACCACAACCGGCTTTACCACGACCAACTTCTCGGTCTGGCCGGGTGCGTTACCCGCGCTCCTGGTGTTTGCCAGCTTTGTTGGCGGCTCGGCGGGATCCACCGCTGGCGGCATCAAGGTCATTCGCTGCCTTCTGGTTTACAAGCAGGGCGTTCGCGAAATCGTGCGCCTGGTGCACCCGAGCGCGGAGATTCCCGTCAAACTGGGTAACAAGGCCGTGCCACATCGCGTCGTCGACGCAGTCTGGGGTTTCTTCGCCGTCTACATGATCGTGTTCAGCGTCATGTTGCTTGCGATGATGTCAACGGGGCTCGATCAGGTCACGGCCTTCTCAGCCGTCGCCGCGACCCTGAACAACCTGGGCCCGGGGCTCGGTGACGTTGCCTCAGGATTCATGTCGGTGAGCAATACCGCCAAGTGGATTGCGGTCGGCGGCATGTTGCTTGGCCGCCTCGAGATCTTCACGCTGCTGGTGCTGATTACGCCAACCTTCTGGCGTCGGTAATGCTCGGGCGTCAGCCTTGAATGCCGAGAGCAGCGCCGCGAACAACGCCGGCCGACTCGATTACTTAAGCGCAATGATTGGCAGGGGCGCCTCCTGGCTGACGCTGCTCATGGTCATTGTCACCTTCGTCATCGTCGTCATGCGTTACGTTTTTGACGCCGGGCTGATCTGGTTGCAGGAATCAGTGATCTGGATGCACGCGGTCGTCTTCATGCTCGGCGCTGCGTACACGCTGGAACAGGAAGAGCACGTGCGCGTCGACGTCTTCTATCGAACCATGAGTGCCAGGCGGCGCGCATGGGTCGACCTGCTGGGTGTCATTGTGTTTCTCTGGCCTTTGAGTTTCTTCCTGGCCTGGAAGTCGCTCGATTTTGTGCTGGTTGCCTGGGCGATGGGTGAGGCGTCACGAGAATCGGGGGGGCTGCCGTTCCCCTTGTTGCCGCTTTTAAAGACGGCGCTGCTGATCATGCCAGTTACGGGGGCGCTGCAGGGCGCGGCGCTGTTTCTGCGTTCGTTGGCGCAGCTGCGGAGTCGCTGACGATGGAGTGGGTCGCAGGGCTGTTGTTTCTCAGCGTCATCCTGGTCCTGCTGGCC
>JBATID010000435.1:0-2127 GCA_049667545.1 Woeseiaceae bacterium | reverse complement strand
CCGCTGACCAGCCGCTATTTATCTTCAGCGTAGTAATGAGTTTGTTCATCATTTACTGCCACCGCTCGAACATCGAGCGAATGCGCAAGGGCACCGAGAACCGCAACACGAAGGTCATGCTGTTTGCAAAAGCCGCGACGAAGGGCGATGACGACACTTGATGCTGACGGCATTCGTGCCGCTCTCGTCGATGTAACCAGCCGGCAGCTTGAGTTGCTTGAGGTCTTTGACGAGATCGACTCCACCAACAGCTACCTGATGCAGCAACCGGGGCCGCGGCCGGGATTCCTGCGGACCGCCGCGACGCTTAATCAAACGGCGGGCCGTGGTCGCTACGGAAAAAACTGGCACTCGCCGCCTGGCAGCGGGCTCTGCGTGTCGATTGCTTACACTTGCGCACGTAAACATGAAAACCGCTCAGCGCTAACGCTGGCGATCGGTCTGGGCGCGATCGACGCATTGCGGGCCTGTGACGTGCCCGACGTGATGTTGAAGTGGCCGAACGACCTCGTCCTGGGCGACGGTAAACTGGGCGGCATATTGACGGAAGCGCGGTCGCAAGGGCAAGACGAGGTCGGTATCGTGACCGGCGTGGGCCTGAATATTGACGTCGGGGAGACATTCGACGATGAACTGGGGCCCGGTCGAGCGCTTGCTGCCGTCGACTTGAAAAGTCGCTGCGCTGCGTTGCCCACGCGCGAACGATTAACGGCACAGTTGATGAACGAAATTCACGCGACCTTTGCAGAGTACGAGGCCAGCGGGTTTGCATCGTTCTATCGCCGCTGGCCGGACCATGACTGGCTGCGCGGGAAGCGGGTAACGCTCGAGGGGCAACGGCAGGAAGTCTCCGGTGTGGCAGCGGGTATTGCTGCGGACGGTGCACTGCTCATAGACACAGCCGGCACAATACATCGTGTTACCTCGGGATCGGTGGTGCTCGCCGTACCTGCCGGGGATGCCGACTTCAGGGCCGCGCCTTGACCGCCGGAAATACCTCGCGCATTCTGGTTCGGCGTTCGCAAACTGGACATTAACCAATGAAGAATCTGCTGTTGCTCCTGGTACTTGCCAATGTCCTGTACTTCCTGTGGGGCATGTATCAGGAGGAGCCGCCGACGCCTGGCAGCGCCATCGTCGAGGAGACCGACTTCGGCCCCTCAATCGAGGTTGCCGCCGCGCCCGATGCTGAAACCGTGGCGAGCGTGGGTGCTATTCTTGGCGCGGGGCAGCCATCTGATCTCGAAGCTGTGGTCGGACGCTCCTGCGTGACCATCGGACCGCTGCGCGAGCAAACCGACGCGGACGCGGCACTGTTGGAATATTCGGGCGAGGGCATGAAAGCGACCACGCGTAGCACGGACGCGGAAGTATTTGTCGGCCACTGGGTGCAGATTCGCAACGTCGAGTCCGATTCGGTCGCCAGTGACATGCTGGATACGCTCAGCGACGGTGGTCTGTCCGAGGCCTACGTCGTGCGCACCGATGATGAAGGTTTGAAGATCTCGCTGGGCGTATTCGATGACGCGGACGGCGCTGAAAAAGTCGAACTGCGGGCACGCTCGATGGGGTTCATTGCCGATATTTCACCGCGCATGGCGGAACGCACCGTGTACTTCGTGGATATCGCTCTGCCGCCTGGGCGCGGCGCCGGCGCTATCGTCGAGAAGTACGGTGAGGAGCGGGTCTCGCTACGCGGGGAGGCAACCTGCCCTCCATAAACAATGGGCCCCCATAAACTGTGTGCTCAACCCTTGTCAGGTGCCGCCGAAAAGCGAATAATTCCGCCCCCATGCGAGTTCCGCATGCACTTTCAGCCGGCATAGCTCAGTTGGTAGAGCAACTGATTTGTAATCAGTAGGTCCCGAGTTCGACTCTTGGTGCCGGCACCATTTTTTGCTAAGAAATTTAGGGATCCGTGCTAACAGGGTCTGACCCCTTTTCGCTTTTTCGCCCTTGGTAGCAAATAGGTAGTAATATCTACTACTCAGTAGGTAAATTTCACCTACTCCTTTGGAGGGCAATCCATGCCAATGGTCAAGAAAAGTATATCGGTAACCGATCAGCAAGACAGCTGGATCAAGGCGCAGATTAGAACGGGACATTACGGTAACGAAAGTGAGGTGG
>JBATID010000434.1:0-3766 GCA_049667545.1 Woeseiaceae bacterium | reverse complement strand
TCGGATAACGACGACACCAGCGGTATGATCATGATGCCCATAACGAGACCCGCCGCCATGGCGCTCTCCGACGCCACGGCGATGCCAAGCGACTCGCCGGTTTCGCGAATCCAGGGAGCAACGGTCAGCGCGGCAAAAAAACCGTAGACAACCGTCGGGATGCCCGCCAGCACTTCGAGCAGCGGCTTGGCCACGGCGCGCACGCGGCTGCTTGAGTATTCGGCAAGGTAAATCGCCGTCATCAGGCCGACCGGCACCGACACGAACATCGCGATGCCGGTGATAAGAAGCGTACCGGTGAAAAGCGGCACGGCGCCAAAGCTGCCGGACGAACCCACCTGGTCCGCGCGAATCGCCGTCTGCGGGCTCCAGTTCAGGCCGAACAGAAACTCGGTAATCGGCACTTTCTGAAAAAACCGGATCGCCTCGAACAAGACCGACAGCACGATGCCGATCGTCGTTAAGATCGCGATGCTGGACGCAGCGATCAGCAGCCAGCGGATTACCGCCTCGACACGGTTGCGGGCCCGCAGGTCCGGCTCGATTTGGCGCCATGCCAGAGCGGCGCCGAGTCCCGCCAGACCCAACGCAAGCGCGGCAAGAAGCTGCTGGCTCTTGACGGCATAGTCATTGAACATCGACGCTGCATCTTGCAGCACCGCGTCGACATCGACGCTGAGAACGTCGCCGCTGGCCAGGTTCTTGATGTTGTTAACCAGCAGGTCAAGTTCGCCGGGCGACAGCTGCTGATAGGACTCGGGCAGGCTTTTGGTCACGAGCCCTACGATGACGCGCGGCTCGACCATCATCCAGACAAACAGCAGCGCAAGCGCTGGTAGCACACACCATATTGCGACGTAGTAGCCGTAATAACCGGGCAACGAATGCAACGCCGTGAGCTTGCCGGGACCGCCCACGAGCGCCAGCGACCGCACACGCCCGAAATAAAATGCGGCGATTGCCATGGCAGCGAGCAGGAGGATCAGCGTCGTACTTTGCATTTAACAGGCTGGCTTGTGAGTTTCTATTTTTTCGACAAACAGCGGCGACCCAGGCAGGATCGCCGCCGGTCTTCTAATTGCGCCGACGGCTTACTCGCCAGCCATCGACAGCGGAGTCAGGTCGCGCACAGCGGCCGCAACCGCGGCTCGCTCTGCGTCGGGCATCGGTATCAGGCCGCGGTCTGACAGATAACCTTCCTCACCCCAGGCACGCTCACTGGTAAATTCCTGCAGATAGCCACGCAGGCCGGGGATGACGTCGACGTGGGCTTTTTTCGCATAAAAGTAAAGCGGTCGCGAGACCGGGTAGTCGCCGTCGGCGATCGCTGCAAAGGTCGGCATTACGCCGTCGACCATCGCGCCCTTGACCTTCTCTCCGTTCTGGTCGAGAAAACTGAAACCGAAAATGCCGAATGCGCTCGGATTGGCTTCCAGCTTTTGTACGATCAGGTTGTCGTTCTCCCCCGCCTCGACGAACGCGCCATCCTCGCGAATGGTGTGGCATATGGCTTTGTACTGGTTCTTGTCGGCGCTCTTGAGGGCGTTGATCCAGGGGAAAGTCTTGCATCCGCCTTCCATCGCGAGTTCGACGAACGCGTCGCGAGTTCCTGATGTCGGCGGTGGACCGAGGACCTCGATACGAATCGCCGGCAGGTCCGGATTGACATCCGCCCAGGTGACGTAGGGATTCTCGATCAGTTCGCCTTCCGTGTCGCCTGGAACTTCTTTCGCCAGGGCTTTGTAAATGTCGGTGCGACTCAACGCCACCGACTCCGCACCGATGGCGTTTGCAATCACGATGCCGTCATAGCCGATCTTGACCTCGATAATTTCGGTCACGCCGTTGCCAGCGCAGGCGTCAACTTCGGACTGCTTGATAGCGCGCGATGAGTTAGCGATGTCCGGGTGGTTCACACCGACGCCCTCGCAAAACAACTTCAGGCCGCCGCCGGATCCTGTAGATTCGATTTTCGGGGTCTTGAACTGGCTGGCACGACCGAAACGCTCGGCAACGACCGTGGCAAAGGGATAGACTGTCGACGACCCGACAACATAAACGTAGTCACGGCCTGACTGGGCCACCGCGCCTGCCGTTGCCGGCGCACCGGTCGCTGCCTGCGGCGTGTCTTTGGCGTTCGCCTCGTTGTCGGTGCCATCTTTGCCGCAGGCTTGCAGGGCTACAAGCGCCAGCAATGAAAGGACAATAGACTTGGTAGGGATGCTCACGATGAGTTCTCCGATGGGCTGAATAATTGGCACGTATGTTAGCCCTGAATTGTTACCGATTTGTTGCAGACAACATGAAAAAAAGATCGCCCCGAAAAGCCGCTGTAATTTTTTTAGTTTTCACATATATTTCATACTCTTATTCTTATATTCTCAAGCAATGAATGAACCTGTAATCGAGCTTTTGTGCGACCTGCTGCGACGTCCCTCGGTCACGCCTGACGATGCGGGTTGCCAGGAACTCATGGCCGCGCGCCTCTGCGACATCGGGTTCACTTGCGAGACATTGCAGTTTGGCGACGTAACCAACCTGTGGGCACGGCGCGGCGGCACATCGTCCGTGCTTTGTTTCGCAGGTCATACCGACGTTGTGCCACCGGGCGACGAGTCGAAATGGCGCAGTGCACCGTTTGAACCGACGTTCGTCGACGGTGATATTTACGCACGCGGTTCAGCGGACATGAAAAGCGGACTGGCCGCCATGATCGTCGCTCTTGAAGAGTTTATTGCGGCGCACCCCGACCACGATGGCGGCCTGGCGATGCTGATCACCAGCGATGAAGAAGGCCGCGCGCGCGACGGCACGCTCAAAGTTGTCGAGGAACTGACGCGCCGGGGCGAACACATCGACTGGTGCGTGCTGGGCGAGCCTTCGAGTCAGGCCAATCTCGGCGACATTGTACGTATCGGACGTCGCGGCTCGTTGAGCGGTTTGCTGACCGTGCACGGCGTGCAGGGCCACGTCGCCTACCCGCAGCTCGCCGACAATCCAATTCGAAGTTTTGCCCCGATACTGGCGGAACTGCACCAGATCGCGTGGGACAGCGGCAACGAATTTTTCCCCCCGACCAGTTTCCAGGTGGTCGACATACGTGCCGGTGCAGGCGCGCCGAACGTCACGCCGGGTGAATTGTCCGCCCGCTTCAACTTCCGTTACTCGACGGAGTGGACTCACGAGTCTCTGAAGAAGAAAGTCGAAAGCGTTTTCGACGCGCATGACCTGGACTACGAGTTGAACTGGCATCTGTCCGGCGAGCCCTTCCTGACGCAACCGGGCCAGCTGATCGATGCGGTGACCCGGGCCGTGCGGGAGCACACGGGTAGCGTGCCGGAATTGTCCACGGGCGGCGGTACGTCAGACGGCCGCTTCATCTCCCCCGCAGGGATCGACGTCGTCGAGCTTGGGCCGGTGAATGCGTCGATTCACAAGATCGACGAGCACGTCAAAGTCGCAGACGTCATCACTTTACAAAGCATGTACCGACGAATAATCGAACTACTTCTTCTTTGACCCGCTGTGCGGCCGCCACCAGAGATCATGTGCTGAGCGCGGCAAGCGGACGAGATGTTCGTTGGCGAGACATAAAGCGAGCGTCAGCGAGACAGTCCGCCAATGAACATGTCGGCCGCTTGCCGCGAGCGTCGCCGGGAAGTCAGGCTTTGCGGAGGTTGTTGTAAATACCGTAGATGCCGAGACCGCCCAATCCGATGATGACCCAGGTCGGCATCGAGAGTCCGAGCATCCGCCAGACAACATC
>JBATID010000433.1:0-2003 GCA_049667545.1 Woeseiaceae bacterium | reverse complement strand
CCTGTCGGCTTCAAACTGTCAGCGCAGCACGTCGAAAAGGACATTGATGCAGCGCTCGAGATCGGCGTTGATTACATCATCCTTGACGGTCGCGGTGGTGGTACCGGAGCGGCTCCGCTAATTTTTCGTGACAACATCTCGGTCCCGACAATTCCGGCGCTCGCACGGGCGCGGCGGCATCTCGATGCGTGTGACGCATCCGACGTCACATTGATTGCAACCGGCGGGCTCAGACACCCGGCCGATTTTGCCAAGGCGCTGGCGCTGGGCGCGGACGGCGTTGCGGTATCGAACGCGGCGATTCAGGCGATCGGTTGCCTCGCCATGCGCGCCTGTCATACCAACAACTGCCCGGTTGGCATTGCCACGCAAAAGCCGCACCTGCGTGAGCGTTTACCGGTGGATACTGCGGCTGCGCGGCTCGCGCGTTTCTTCGATGCGTCGGTGGAACTCATGCAAGTGCTGGCGCGCGCTGCCGGGCATCGACACCTGGGCGAATTCAGCAATGAGGATCTCACGACATTCAAAACCGACATGGCGCAGCTCACCGGCGTGCGCTACGGCGGTGTGGGAGCTGTCTGAGGCCACGGCCCGGGCATTAAAAAAGGTTCTTCGCACACTACCGGGATTTGACCTATGTTAGCGACTGATTTTGTTCAGGAGCGAGCGCCATGGGTGAGGATTCTGAGCTGTTATCGGCACTGGGTGAGTGGCCCGGGTTTGAGGTAGCCGATGTTGAGCGTAAGCCGGGTGATCCGGAAGAGATCTGGATCACTCTGCAACGGGTCCAGGATGCGCCGCGGCACTGCGGCCGCTGCGGTCGCCCGAGCACCCGAGTCCATGAAGAGCAGCAACGCGTTGTTCGGGATTTGCCGCTGTTCGATGCTCAGACCTATCTGAAGATTTGCACGTGCCGAGTGTGGTGCGATCACTGTGGCGGTCCAAAGCGCCTCAAGATCGACTGGCTGGACGATAAGCAACGCGTTACCAGGCGTCTGGCGAAGTCGATTTGGATGTTGTGCTCGATTATGGCGATCAGCCACATCGCTGGATTTTTCGGTGTCCATTGGCACACCGTGAAGCGCCTCGACAAGCGGCGCCTACGGCAACAGTTTGCCGCACCGGACTTATCCGGTGTTCGCGTTATCGGCGTGGATGAGTTCGCCCTGCATAAGGGACATCGCTACGCGACGGTGGTGGTGGAACCCTCTCGCAAGCGTGTCCTGTGGGTCGGCAGGGGCCACTCGCGGGCGGCGTTTCGTCCGTTTTTCAAGTGCTTAGGTGCTGACGGCTGTGGCCGTATCGAGGCCGTCGTCATGGATCAGTGCGCCGCCTTTGAACTCGAAGTCCGGGAACACTGTCCGCAGGCCGAGATCGTCTTCGACCTGTTCCATGTCGTTGCCAAGTACGGCCGCGAAGTGATCGACCGGGTACGGGTCGATGAGGCCAACCGGCTACGCGATGACCGCTCGGCACGCAAGGTCGTGAAGTCCTCTCGCTGGCTGTTGCTGCGCAATCGCGAGTCGCTCAAGGATGCGGCACAGCATGTGCAGCTCGACGAGTTGCTGGAGGCCAACCATGCCCTGATGACGGTGTATGTATTGCGCGACGATCTCAAGCAACTCTGGGCATACCGACATCGTGGCTACGCGCAACGTGCCTGGGACAGTTGGTATCAGCGTGCTATGGACAGCGGCATAGCCGCACTACAACGCTTCGCCGAAAACCTGAAGCCATACTTACACGGCATCTTGGCGCACACCCGTTGGCCGCTGCACACCAGTCTCATCGAAGGCATCAACAACCGCATTAAAGTGATCAAACGCATGGCGTACGGGTATCGCGACGAGGAGTACTTCTTCTTGAAGATAAAAGCGGCATTCCCCGTTTAAGTGCGAAGAACCTAAAAAAAGGCCGCACCCTTTCGGGGTGCGGCCTTTCATGAATAAATCCTGGCGGTGTCCTACTCTCACATGGGGAGACCCCACACTACCATCGGCGCT
>JBATID010000432.1:0-1504 GCA_049667545.1 Woeseiaceae bacterium | reverse complement strand
GGGGCATCGCGGACCCGCCGGCCGGAATGCAGACCGCCGTGATATTCGCCTATGCCCGGGGAAAACCAAGCCCCTGTAACGCGGTAGTCACTTCATCGAGCGTCTCCGGATCATCGATGGTAGCTGGCAGCGTCCACGGCTCACCGTCGGCAATACACCGCATGGTGCCGCGCAATACCTTTCCGGAGCGGGTCTTGGGTAAGCGTGGCACCACAATGCACAAGCGAAATGCCGCTACCGGACCGATTTCGTCACGGACTTTCTGGGCCGCTTCGCGAAGAACATCTTCATCGGCTTTAGTTACGCCGTTGTTCAGGACCAGCAGGCCGAGCGGCAGTTGCCCTTTCAGCGAATCAGCAATGCCGATGACCGCACATTCGGCAACGTCCGGGTGCGTTGCAAGTACCTCTTCGATCGCACCCGTCGAGAGACGATGGCCGGCGACATTGATCACGTCGTCAGTGCGTGCCATGACGAATACATAACCGTTCTCATCGATATACCCGGCGTCGCCCGTCTCGTAATACCCGGGGTATTTCTCGAAATACGAGGAGACGAAGCGGTCGTCGGCCTGCCACAGCGTGGTAAACGTGCCCGGTGGCAACGGGCACTCGATCACAAGCGCACCGATCTCGCCACTTTTTGCGGGCTCGCCATTGTCGTCCAGTACCGCAACCCGATAGCCGGTCACCGGGCGTGCCGGTGAGCCCGGCACGATCGGCAGCATCTCCAACCCTAAGCAATTGCTGCAGATTGACCAGCCTGTCTCGGTCTGCCACCAGTGATCAATAACAGGCACGTGGAGCTGTTCGGTTGCCCAGCTCAGGGTATCCGGATCGCAGCGTTCACCTGCCAGGAACAGCGCACGCAGACTGCTGAGATCGTACTTCCTGATGTACTCGCCGGTCGGGTCTTCTTTCTTGATCGCGCGAAACGCCGTCGGCGCCGTGAACATCACGTTGACGCCGTACTCGGAAATGACTCGCCAGAAGGCGCCCGGATCGGGCGTGCCCACCGGCTTGCCCTCGTAAATAACGGTGGTATTGCCGTTGAACAATGGCCCGTAAACGATGTATGAGTGCCCCACGACCCAGCCGACGTCCGATGCTGCCCAGTAAACGTCGCCGGGCTGCACGCCGTAAATCGCCGACATGCTCCACTTCAGTGCCACGATGCTGCCACCCGTGTCACGCACGACGCCTTTTGGCTGCCCGGTGGTGCCCGACGTATACAGGATGTACAGCGGGTCGTTCGCGTTGACCGGCACGCAGTCCGCCGGGCTCGCGTTCGCCAACTCCACCTGCCAGTCAAGGTCGCGCCCGGCCGTTAATTCGGCAAGCTGCTGCGGCCGCTGCAATATGACGCAGTGTTCGGGTTTGTGCTTTGCCAGGTCAATGGCCTTATCCAGCAGCGGCTTGTAGGCCACAATTCGGCTGGGCTCGATGCCGCACGAAGCGGACAGCACGACTTTCGGCGACGCATCGTCTATGCGAACCGCCAGCTC
>JBATID010000431.1:0-2117 GCA_049667545.1 Woeseiaceae bacterium | reverse complement strand
TGCCCGACGGGCCGCGTGTGCCGTGGGGAGAGACGATATTCTACGAGTGCAACGTGCGTGGCTTTACGATGCGCCATCCTGCCGTAGATGAGTCAGCGCGTGGCACATTTGACGGCCTGCGCCACCGGGACGTCGTCGCGCACCTGAAATCACTCGGCGTGACCGCGATCGAGCTGATGCCGGTGCAGACGTTCATCGATGAGCACCACCTGGCGAAGCGCGACCTGCGTAACTTCTGGGGTTACAACACCGTCGGGTTCTTTGCACCTATGCAGCGCTACTCGCGTGGCAACGCCGCTGCCGAGTTTCGCGACATGGTCCGTGCGCTGCACGATGCCGGCCTCGAAGTCATCATGGACGTCGCCTACAACCATACCGGCGAGGCCGACCATCGTGGCCCGACTTTGTGTTTTCGTGGCCTCGACAATCGCACCTACTATCGAACGGAGCCCGGTAACCGCGGCGCCTATATCAACGACACCGGTTGCGGCAACACGGTCAACACCGACCACGTGTGGGTTCGCCAACTGGTGCTGGACAGTCTCGAATACTGGGCGGGCACCATGGGCGTCGACGGCTTTCGCTTCGACCTCGCTTCAATTCTCGGGCGGCGCGACGATGGCTTCTCGCCGACGCACCCGTTTCTTGCCGACATCAGCAATCTACCCAGCCTGCGACAAACGAAACTGATCGCGGAACCCTGGGACCCCGGTCCCGGCGGTTACCAGCTCGGTCATTTTCCGCCGCGCTGGGGCGAGTGGAACGATCGCTTCCGCGACGCAACACGCGCGTTCTGGCGCGGCGACGCAGGCAGCAGCGGCGAACTTGCACAGCGCCTGCACGGTTCCGCAGACCTGTTCGGCGACAGTCATCGGCCACCGTTCGCGAGTATCAACTTCGTCACCAGTCACGACGGCTTTACGCTCATGGATGTCGTCAGCTATGAACATCGTCATAACACCGCCAACGGCGAGGACAATGGCGACGGGCATGCCCACAACCTGAGTGCCAACTATGGCGTTGAGGGCGTCACCGACGACCCGGACATCAATGCGATGCGGCTCCGTCAGCGCATCAACTTGCTCGCAACCCTGCTGTTCTCGCAGGGCACGCCAATGCTGCTGGCCGGCGATGAGCTCGGTAATTCACAGGCGGGTAATAACAATGCGTATGCGCAGGACAATGAGACAGGCTGGCTCGACTGGTCGGCATCCGATCCTGAGTTCGAAGACATCGTGCGAGAGCTCGTGTGGTTGCGCCGCGAAACACCGCTGCTGCGATTGACCGAATACGTCCATGGCATCCTGGAACGTGAGGACAGCACGATCCAGAACCGCTGGATAAACCGCGATGGTAAGATCAAGCAGAGTGAGGAATGGGCGGATAGTCGGGCTTTTTCCGTCCTGATCGAAGAAAAAGGCGCTGCCGGTGACGTTGCCGTTGCCGTCTTGATCAACCGCGGGGCGGATGAGACCGTGTTGCGGTTGCCGATGTCGGTACACACGACCCAGTGGCGAGTGGCGTTTTCCAGTGGCGGCGCGGACGCCGTAGCAGTGACAGGGCGCGAGGTCCTGGTGCCCGGGATCTCGATTACGTTGCTGACCGCGGGTTGAGCCGGAGAATTATCTGATGACTGACCTATTCGAGAACCCGATGGGCCTCGACGGCTTTGAATTCGTCGAGTTTGCGTCTCCCGAACCCGGCGTGCTTGAAGCGGCCTTCAAACTGCTGGGATTCACAGAAGTCGCGCGCCACCGCTCCAAGAATGTTTCGCTATTCCGCCAGGGCGATATCAATTTCATCATTAATCGCGAGCCCAAGAGTTACGCGGATTACTTCGCGCAGGAGCACGGCCCGTCTGCGTGCGGCATGGCATTTCGCGTTCGTGATTCACACCGCGCTTAGTCGCGGGCGCTCGAACTCGGCGCGCAGCCGTTCGAGATTCCAACCGGACCGATGGAACTCCGCCTGCCGGCTATCAAGGGAATCGGCGGCGCACCGCTGTACCTGATTGACCGTTATCACCGCGGCTAGACCATCTACGACATCGACTTCGAGTTTATCGAGGGCGTCGAACGCCATCCGGTGGGCTGTGGCTTCACCGAAATCGATCACCT
>JBATID010000430.1:0-2237 GCA_049667545.1 Woeseiaceae bacterium | reverse complement strand
CCGCCCGGGTGGGTACTCGAGCCGCACATGTAGAGACCGTCAACTGGCCCTCGATACTGCGCGTAACCCGGAATCGGGCGATTAAACAGCAGCTGGTCCATCGTCAGTTCACCGTGGAAGATATTGCCTTCGGTGATGCCGATTTCCGCCTCGATATCCTGCGGCGTACGCACCTCGACATGCAGGATCAGGTCCTTGAAGTCGGGGCTGTAATTGGCGACCTGGTTGATGACGGTCTGGCCGAACGCGTCCTTCTCCTCGCTGGTCCAGTCGCGGCCTTCGATCTTGTGCGGACAGTACTGCACGAAGCAGCTCATGAAATGCTTGCCCGGTGGCGCCATCGTCGGATCGTTGAGCGTGGGTATCACCATGTCGATGTACGGATCTTTCGACCAGGTGCCGTCTTTCCAGTCGTCGTAGGCACGTTCCATGCGCTCCATTGAATCGATGAAGTGCATGTCGGCGTTGTACAGACTGCTGCCTTCCGGCAATGCGGGAAACGTTGGCATGCCGTCGAGCGCGATGTTGAGCTTCCCGGAAGAGCCGCGAATCTTGAAGTTCTCGACCCGTTTGCGAAACGCCTCCGGAAGGTCGCCACTGTCCATGCAGGTCAGGAACGTGCGTTTCACGTCCATCGCGGATACGACGGTGTGAGCAGCGAGCTCATCCCCGTTTTCCAGCGCGACACCCGTCACTTTGCCGTTTTTGACAATGATCTGATCGACGCCGGCTTCAGTGCGCAACTCGCCCCCGGCCGCCTGGAACGCCCCGGCAATCGACTTCGAAACCGCCCCCATGCCACCGCGGGCAAACCCCCACGAACCCATGTTGCCGTCGACGTCGCCCATGTAGTGATGCAACAGGACGTAGGCCGTGCCCGGCGAGTGAATGCCGAGCGCCGTACCGATAATGCCGCTGCCAGAGAGCGCAGCCTTGATGACGTCGGTTTCAAAATACTCGTCGAGATATTCAGCGACACTCATCGTCCAGAAACGGATGGTGTCGTACATGCGGTCCTCGCCCATGTCCATGAACTTGCCGCCGATGCGAAGCAGCTCCCGAATATCGCCGGGCTTGAACGAGGTGGGATCCGGCGCTGTTCGTAGCAGAAAGTCGCGAATGAAGCGGCACTGCCGCATCGTGTCCGCGGAATAGGTCTTGTAAGCGTCCGCGTCGTGGCGAGAAAACCGCGCCATTTCGCGGTAGGCGACTTCCTCGTCATGATAGGAGCCGTAATAATCGCCGTTCTCCATGAACGTGAGCGAGCCACCGTACGGGGTCACCTGCAGGCCGTGCTTGTGCAGCTCGAGCGCGCGATAGATCTCCGGTCGCAACAGACTGCAAACATACGAGCAGTTTGAGTACCACCAGTCTTCATAGAGATTGCGACTGACCGCCGCGCCGCCGATGTAGTCGTTTTTCTCGACACAAACGACATCCAGACCGGCTCTTGCAAGAAAGGCCGCCGTTGTCAGTCCATTGTGTCCGGCCCCAACGACGATTGCGTCATATGTTTTCATTACAAGATGCTCGTCATTACGGCCGCTGCAGTTCCTGCAGGATCCATTCGATGTAATTGCTTTCCGCTTTTTCCATGCCGGAAAACGGCCCTGGCTCGTAGAACCTCGAGTGTACGCCCCTGGAGTTATTGACGATGATCTCCTTGTCGGCCTGCGTGGTCACGTCCCACAACCAGGTCAATGCAGCAACATCGTAGTCCCTGCCCTCGACTGCGTCACCGCGCACCAGCCAGTAGATCTCGCAATTGGAGTTGTCCTGGTCCACGGGCGTAAAGACGTAGCAGACCACGTGGTCGCTGTACGCCAGCAGGAACGAGAAGGCGCCGAATGAAAAGTCCGATGCCCCGCCATCGTAGTCCGTGAACTCTCCGAGCAATGGCGCAACCGGCTTGCCGTCTCTGCTGCCGGTCTGGTACTTGTCGAAAAGTGCAGTACGACTGTAGCCGTAACCCATTTCGCCGGGGCGTGCCGCCGTATCCAGGTGATCAACGAACAAATTCCTGACGCCGCACGGCTGCATGTTCGCCTTCATCTTCTGCTGCACTCGGGCACGCTTCTCCGGATCCAGCATCAGCGTGTGCATGCGCGCATATTCGGGATGCGCCGTCGCGCAGTGATAGCACTCCTGGTAGTTCTCGATCGCCAGCTTCCAGTTGGCCGGAATCGCATAGCTCTTTTGGGTAGCGACTTTGAGGTTTTCAAAATCGAACATCGCCA
>JBATID010000429.1:0-2351 GCA_049667545.1 Woeseiaceae bacterium | reverse complement strand
GAGCTGGGGCATGTTGCGAAGGCGGTCAGTTCTGCTGACGTTGACGAGCAATTGCTGGCGGGTGAAGAAACGCTGACAGGCGACGAGGTATCGCGGCCGCCCGTTGTCACGATCATGGGGCACGTCGATCACGGCAAGACTTCGTTGCTGGACTATATCCGTCGTACAAAGGTCGCTGCCGGTGAAGCCGGCGGTATCACGCAGCACATTGGCGCGTATTCGGTGAATACCGACAAGGGCAAGATTACGTTCCTTGATACGCCGGGTCATGCCGCGTTCACGGCAATGCGCGCACGCGGCGCGCAAGCAACGGATATCGTTGTCCTGGTGGTAGCCGCTGACGACGGCGTCATGCCACAGACGATCGAGGCAATAAAGCATTCCAAAGCAGCCGGTGTTCCGCTGGTTGTTGCGGTCAACAAGATTGACCGTGAAAACGCTGATCCGGAACGCGTCAAGAATGAACTTACACAGCATGAAGTGATTCCTGAGGAGTGGGGCGGCGAGCAGATATTCGTCAGCGTTTCTGCTTTGACTGGTGAAGGCGTTGACTCGCTGCTGGATGCGATCTTGCTGCAGTCAGAGGTAATGGACCTGAAAGCGGTTGCGGCCGGGATGGCGCAAGGCATCGTTATCGAATCAAGTCTCGAGAAAGGCCGTGGCGCCGTTGCTACGTTGCTGGTCCAGGGCGGGACTCTGAAGCAGGGCGATATGATCATAGCCGGTGAAGAGTATGGTCGTGTCCGCAACATGTTTGACGAAACCGGTGCCTCAATCGATGAGGCCGGACCGTCATCACCGGCTGTAGTTCTGGGCTTATCGAAGACGCCAAGTGCCGGCGACGATTTCCTCGCCGTAAAGAACGAGCGCAAGGCGCGCGAAGTTGCCGAGTTCCGGCAAAGCAAGGCGCGCGACGCCAAGCTGGCACAACAGCAGGCGTCGAAGCTCGAGGACGTCTTCAGTCAGATGGAAGAAGGGCTCGCTTCGTCGGTTTCCCTGATTATTAAATCTGACGTGCATGGCAGCGCCGAGGCGCTACGCGACGCGCTGACAAAACTGTCAAGCGATGAGGTCAAGGTGAAAGTGTTGAGCTCGGGCGTTGGCGGCATCACTGAGACCGACGCCAACCTGGCCGCGGCGTCAAACGCTTTTATGATCGGTTTTAACGTGCGTGCCGATGCGGCAGCGCGTAATGCGATCAAGGAATCGGGCGTGGACGTGCGTTATTACAGCATTATCTACGAGGCGATCGATGATGTTAAGGCTGCAATTAGCGGCTTGATGGCGCCAGAAATTCGCGAACAGATTGTCGGTCTTGCCGAGGTCAAAGAGGTGTTCAGCTCGCCGAAGTTTGGTGATATTGCCGGCTGCATCGTCACCGAGGGTTTCGTGAAGCGTTCGAATCCGATTCGCGTGTTACGCGACAACGTCGTGATTTATGAGGGCGAACTGGAATCGCTGCGTCGATTTAAAGATGACGTCAATGAAGTTCGGTCCGGTACCGAGTGTGGAATCGGTGTAAAGAACTACAGCGATGTGAAACCCGGCGACCAGATCGAGTGCTTCGAGCGTATCGAGGTTGCGCGCAGCCTCGACTAGCCGTCGCAGGTTTTTCAATATGCCTCGTGAATTTTCTCGAAACCAGCGTCTCGGCCATCAGGTGTTGCGGTCGCTCAATGAACTGCTGCGCTTTGAGACCAAAGATCCCCGCCTGGAAGGCGTGTCACTGTCGTCGGTCGACTTATCGAAAGACCTGAGCGTCGCGACGGTCTTCTTCAGTATCCTCGATCCGGACGGCGACCCTGTGCCGGTTAAGCAGGGTCTCGAGAAAGCCTCGGGCTTTCTGCGCTCTAAGCTGGGCCGGGCGATCAAAGTCCGACATGTGCCGGAACTGCGCTTCGAGCACGATGACAGCGCAGCCGAGGGGCAGCGGATCAGCGACCTTATCGACGGTGCCTTGAAGTCTGGCGACTCGCGGTGATTCCATTGGCGGTTACTGAAAAACGCCCGAAACAGGCGGTGGACGGCCTGCTGTTGCTCAACAAGCCGTCCGGTATGACGTCGAATCGTGCGCTGCAGATCGTCAAGCGGCTCCTGAATGCCAAGAAGGCAGGGCATACCGGCAGTCTGGATCCTTCGGCGACCGGCATGCTGCCGCTGTGCTTTGGCGAGGCCACCAAGGTGTGTGCCTACCTGCTCGATGCGGATAAGACGTACCGCGTGACGGCGCGGTTGGGTAGTGCGACGGATACCGCGGATGCGGACGGTAAGGAAATCGATGCAGCTTTGGTACCGGACCTGTCGGCCGCTGACTGGGATTCGATACTGCAGGGTTTCGTCGGTGACTCTCG
>JBATID010000428.1:0-5181 GCA_049667545.1 Woeseiaceae bacterium | reverse complement strand
GTGGCTGTAATCCGTAAGGGGATACAATGAGACACTACGAGATCGTGTTTCTGGTTCATCCGGACCAGAGCGAGCAGGTTCCTGCCATGGTAGAACGCTACCAGAGCATGGTGACCGAATCCGGCGGTGCCGTGCACCGCAGCGAAGATTGGGGCCGTCGCCAGCTGGCGCACCCGATCAACAAAATACATAAGGCGCATTACGCTCTTTTGAACGTCGAGTGCGATTTTCCTGTGATCGACGAAATCAAGACAGCATTCAAGTTCAACGATGCCGTTTTGCGGAACCTGGTACTGGTGCGTGACGACGCCGTAACCGAAGCCTCGCCGATGGCTGTTGCCGTCGCCGAAGAGAAGGCCAAGGAAAAAGAAGCGCAGCAGCGCCGTGAAGCGAAGACGGCTGCGGAGGCGCAGATGCGCAGCGAAGAGGCGGAGAGTGCGCCTGCGGAGCCTGAGTCTGAGCCTGAGGGTGAAGCTGTTGTCGCTGCCGATGAAGCACCCGCTGCCGCAGAAACGCCCGCAGAGCCGGCCGAGGCCGTTGCTGCGGCAGAGGCCACCGAAACTGAAAATACTGGCGAAGATGCGGCTGATGAAGCTGCGGCCAAGAGCGCCTGAGGAGCATTGTTATGAGTCGTTATTCACGCAGGCGCAAGTATTGTCGATTTACTGCTGAGGGCATTACGGAGATTGATTATAAAGATCTCAATCTGCTCAAGGCTTACGTGACAGAGACGGGCAAGATCGTTCCGAGTCGCATCACCGGCACGAAGGCTCACTACCAGCGGCAGCTGGCCACAGCGGTCAAGCGGGCACGTTACCTCGCGCTGTTGCCGTATACCGACCGGCACCAGTAAGCGTCGGCACGAAACGGTGCAGGCGATAGCCACCTGGCTGGTCGCACGACCGCAAAACGCCGTGATGGGCCTGGCCGTCACGCTGTTGCTGCCGGCTCCACAGCTCACGAGCGGTGTGATAATGGCGCTGCTGGTAGTAGCGCAGGGTACCAGGCTGGCCGTCATCGAAGGACTGATCGCGGCCGCGGTGTTGGTGGCAGTGTCGTTAGTGTTTGGCGTATCGGTTGCCTCGATAACGACACTGATGCTCGGCACATGGGTGCCGGTATTGTTGTTGGCGGCGCTGCTGGTGCGTACACGTTCGCTAACGCTGGTGATGCAGGTGTCGGTGCTGGTGGCGGTCGTCGCCATGATGATGTTTTACATTGTCGTCACGGATCCGGTCGCGTTTTGGCAGCCGTATCTCGTGATAATGGCGGAACTGGCAAAGCAGAGTAATCTGCAGCTGAACATGGAAATGTTCACGCCGGACGTCATGACGGTATCTGCCGTGCTCGCGTTCTGGTTGTTGTACGTAGTAGGTTTGTTGCTCGGTTATGCGATGTATCAGCGCTTGCCGGCGGAAACCGGGGACTATGGCCGGTTTCGGGATTTTGGTTTTGGCCGTGTTATCGCCATCGTGCTGGCGCTGGCATCGCTGCTGGCGTTCGTCGTTGACGTTGCCTGGATACAGAACCTCGCGTTCGTTTTGTTCGTGTTTTTCTGGCTCCAGGGTCTCGCCATCGTGCACTGGTTGCATGCGGAGGCCATTTTGCCCGTGGCGGCGGTAGTCGCCGTTTACATATTACTGCCGTTTCTGCAGATATTGTTGATGACGGCGCTGGCTTTATTGGGTTATACGGACGCGTGGTTTAATTTCCGCCGTCGAATCAGGAAAGCATAAAAAGGTAGCAGTGATGGAAGTTATTTTATTGGAAAGTGTTGAAAACCTCGGTGGCATTGGCGACCTCGTCAAAGTGAAGCCCGGCTACGGCCGTAACTTCCTGTTGCCGCAAGGCAAAGCGGCTCTCGCCACAAAAGCCAACATGAAAGCGATCGAAGCGCGCCGCGCCGAACTCGAGAAGGCGGCGGCTGCGGAAATCAAGAAAGCGCAGGATCGTGCGAAGTCATTCAATGGTGTCGAACTGGTGGTACCGGCCAACGCTGGTAGCGAAGGCAAGCTGTTCGGTTCGGTCGGACCTATCGATATCGCAGAGGCGCTGGCGGCGATCCAGGTTGAGGTCGAGCGTTCGGAAATTCGCATGCCCGACGGTCCGATTGGCGAGCTTGGTGAGTTCCCAATTGGCATTCACCTGCACAGTGACGTCGATGCCGAGATTCTCGTACGGGTTGTTGCTGCCGACTGAGTGCCGGCTGTGATACCGTTGAGACAGGAATAATTTCACCGGGCTGGAACGCCAAGGGAACGCCACATGGTTCGAGCTTTGGACGACGGCTTTACAGACGGGGGTGCCGAGCGGCGCCTCAAGACACCGCCGAACTCCATAGAAGCTGAACAGGCGTTGATCGGCGGCCTGATGCTTAACGCCCAGGCCTGGGACAAGGTTGCCGACGTCGTCGTCGCTGACGACTTCTATCGCAAGGATCACAAGCTGATCTTCAAGGCAATCGGTAGTCTGATCGAAGATGGCAGTCCCTGTGACGTCGTTACCGTCTCGGAGTACCTCGACGGTCGTGGCGAGCTCGAGCAGGCGGGGGGTCTTGAATACCTGGCGACGCTCGCCAATGAGACGGGCGGTGCCGCTAACGCCCGGGCTTACGCCAAAATTCTCCGCGAGCGGTCCACGCTACGTGCACTAATAGATGCCGGCAATGAGATCAGCGGCAGCGCCTTTGCCTCCGATGGCCGGACGGCCTCACAGGTCCTCGACGATGCCGAGCGAATGGTGTTCGCGATTGCGGAGAAGGGCAGTCGCGGCAAGAAGGGCTTGCAGTCGCTCAAGCAAATCCTGCCGGAGACTGTTGATCGTATCGACCTGCTGCACCAGTCCGAAGGCAGCATTACCGGCGTCTCCAGCGGCTACACCGAATTCGACAAACTGACAGCGGGCTTGCAGCCAGGCGAACTTATCATCGTGGCCGGTCGTCCATCGATGGGTAAGACGACCTTTGCCGTGAACATCGCTGAGAATGCCGCTATCGGTTCAAAGGTCCCGACCGCCATTTTCTCCATGGAAATGCCGGCGCAGCAGCTGGCCTTTCGCATGATTTCGTCGCTGGGTCGCGTGGATCAGACGCATCTCCGTACCGGCAACTTCCCGGACGAAGACTGGTCGCGCATTAACACGGCTGTACAGCTGATGTCGGATGCACCTATCTTTATCGATGACACACCCAGCATGTCGCCAACCGAAATTCGCGCCCGGGCACGCCGACTGCATCGCGAACATGGGCTCGGACTGATTGTTATCGATTACCTGCAGCTCATGCAGGTGGAAGGCTCGAAGGAAAATCGCGCAACCGAGATTTCTGAAATATCGCGTGGCCTGAAAGCGCTGGCGAAGGAACTGTCGGTGCCGGTCATTGCATTGTCGCAGCTCAATCGTAGTGTCGAGCAGCGCCAAGACAAAAGACCGGTCATGTCCGATCTGCGCGAGTCCGGTGCCATCGAGCAGGATGCCGACCTGATCTGCTTTATCTATCGGGAAGAAGTCTATAACCCGGAGACGCCGCGCAAAGGCGTCGCCGACGTGGCGATCGCGAAACAGAGGAATGGACCGATTGGCGATTTCCTGCTGACGTTTGTCGGCCGTTATACCAAGTTCGAGAACTTCGTACCCGATTCTTACGGGGATGAGGGTTATCCGTGAGTTTTGGTGCACGGGCGCTCATTCGGCTCGGTGCGCTGCAACATAACCTCGCTGTTATTCGCTCCGCGGCGCCCGGCTGCAAGATCATGGCAGTTATTAAAGCCAATGCGTATGGCCATGGCATGGTGCCTGTTGCCAAACACCTGGCCGATGTTGATGCGTTTGCCGTGGCGCGGGTTCCGGAAGCGGTTGAGCTCCGGCAAAACGGTGTCACCGCGCCGATCGTTCTCCTGGCGGGCGTGATGAACGCGGCGGAATTGCAGGCGGCCGTTGAGTGGGGTTTCGAGCCGGTCGTCCACTGCCGGCAGCAGATCGAGTTATTGGCGGCGACGATGAGCGGTCGTATGACCGTCTGGGTGAAAATTGATACCGGCATGAATCGCCTCGGCTTCGCGATCGAAGAGGCGGAGTCCGTACTCGCTGCGGTGGCGGCCTCCGGCGCGGTTAACGAGATTCGCCTGATGACCCACCTGTCGAGTGCTGATGAACTGGCCTCTTCTGCAACGTCGGACCAGTTGCGACGTTTCAAGAAGGTTGCGGCGGGGTTCCAGGGCTCTGTCAGCATTGGCAATACGCCGGCAACGCTTGGCTGGCCGGCGATCGCCAGTGCGCGGCAGGATTTGGGGTTTAGCGGTGACAACTGGATTCGTCCCGGTATCGCGCTCTTTGGCGTGTCCCCGTTTGCGGACCGTCGTGGCAGCGAACTCGGTCTTAAGCCGGTGATGCACTTTGAAGCGCGACTGATCGCGATCAAGCCACTTCGGGCTGGTGCAAGAGTTGGCTACAAAGGGGCTTATGTCAGTGATTCGGACACGCAGCTGGGCATCATTTCAGCCGGTTATGGCGACGGTTACTCACGCCACTTTCGCACCGGCACGCCGGTGCTGATCAACGGCCGGCGAGTGTCGTTAATCGGAAATGTTTCGATGGACCTGATCGGCGTGGACCTTGGAGCCGATACGCACGACACAGTTGGTGATATCGCCACGCTGTGGGGCGACGGCCTGCCCGTCGAGGAGGTCGCGCCGTGGGCCGACGCAATTCCTTATGAACTGGTGTGCGGCGTCATGAACCGTGAAGACAGCGAGATCGTGTCCTAGCGCAAGGTGAACTAGCTCAGGTAGAAGCCCATCTTGACGCCAGCGAGTTGCACTACGTCATTGTCCGTGAGCTTTTTGGCCTGCGCGCCAATGGGTTCGCCATTGACCAGCGGGAAGTCGCCTTCCTTGCCTGATTCCACATGCACGATGTAATAGCCCTCGGCACGCCGGGTCACAGCTGCTACCTGAATGCCGGGACGGCCAAGCGTGGTTAACGCTTTGCTCAGCTCCAGCTCGCGACCGGCAAATGCACCGCTCAACACCTGCAGCTTGCCCATTGGCAGTGCGCTGCGCGCAGCGGCCACGTCGACACCCGTCTGCGTTGCGGAGGGACGAAAGCCCTCTTTCTTCGCCGCCACTCGTGGAGCGGGCGGTGGTGGCGCTGTCGGCGCCCGTGATGGCGACGGCTCGTCCAGGT
>JBATID010000427.1:0-2947 GCA_049667545.1 Woeseiaceae bacterium | reverse complement strand
TTTTCACGCTGCTGGCGGCTGCCTATCCCGCGCTGCGCCTGTACAAGCTGCACCCGGTTGAAGCGATGAGGGCGAACTGATGCGCATGCTGCCGGTGCTCACGCGACTCGCCTGGCGATACCTGTGGCGCAACCATCGGCGCACCATCATCATGGTGAGCGCGATAGCGGTCGGCGTGTGGGCGATGATCTTCATGACGGCCATGTCGCGCGGCATGGTGGATCAGATGATCGAAGACGGCGTCAGTGCCTTGCCGGGGCATGTACAGGTGCATAACCCGCTGTTTCTCGACGACCCGAGCGTCGCTAACCGCATTCCGATCAGCGACGCTGAGCTGGCACTGACCTTCGGCTCAATGGACTTCAACGCCTGGGCGAGCCGCGTCAGGGTGCCTGCCGTCATCGCCAGCGAATACGAAACGCGAGGCGTCACGCTACTCGGCATCGATCCTGTCGCAGAGCAAGCGTTCGGTTACCTCTCTTACGACGAAGTCGAAGGGCGTTTTCTTGAAAATGTTGATGACGACGGCATTGTTATCGGCCGCAAACTTGCGGACAAGCTGGAGACCAGGGTCGGCAAGCGCGTCGTGCTGATGAGCCAGGACCCGGACAACGAGATTGCCGATCGCGGCTTTCGCGTTGTGGGCATTTTTGAGTCCGAAGTGCCGGCGTACGAAGAGGGCAACGTCTTCATCGGCAAGAGAGCAGCGCAGAAGATGCTGCGCATTGGCGATACCACGACCGAGATCGTCTTTCTGGGCGACAGTTATCGCGACGTTGAGCCAACCTATGACAAGGTTGTCGGCAGCGTTGACGGCTCGCTGGATGTCAGCCGCTGGAGTGAGGTCGCGACTTACCTCGGATCCATGCTAAAGGTCATGGATGGCTTCGTCATGATCTGGATGATCGTCATCTTCCTGGCACTGTCGTTCGGGCTGGTTAATACGCTGGTCATGGCGGTCTTCGAGCGCGTGCGCGAGATTGGCCTGATGCTGGCGCTCGGCATGAAGCCGTCGAATATTCTCGGGCAGATCATCATCGAGTCGATGCTGCTGCTGACCGTGGGCCTCATTATCGGCAATGTGCTGGCCTGGTCGACGATTCAACCCCTGCGCGGCGGTATCGATATCTCGGCGGTCGCCGATGGCATGGAAATGATGGGTGCAGCCAGCGTGCTGTATCCCAGGTTGTATTTAAGCGACATGATCCTCGCGAACGTGATCGTGTTATCTCTTGGATTTCTCGCGAGCCTGTCCCCGGCCTGGCGCGCGTCGCGGTACGAGCCGGTCGAAGCAATAACAAAGGTGGGATGATGACGGCGGTACGTTGTGTGGATCTCTGTAAGACCTATCGACAGGGTGACGAGGACATCAAGGCACTCGATCATGTGAGCATCGATATCGAGCAGGGTGGCTTCGTTTGCCTGTCTGCACCGTCCGGCGGTGGCAAGACGACCTTGTTAAACGCCATTGGCGGGCTCGACATGCCGGACAGCGGGGAGGTCTGGGTGGCCGACCAGCGCATCGACCAGATGAGCAAGGGCGAACTGGCGGAACTCAGGCTTTCCAGCATCGGTTTCGTGTTCCAGGCTTACAACCTGATCCCGGTTTTAACGGCCCGGGAAAACATTGAGTTCGTCATGCAGGTGCAGGGCGTGCCCGCGGCCCGGCGCCGTGAAAAATCGATGGCGATACTGGAGGAAGTCGGTCTGCAGGGTCTCGAGGGCCGGCGCCCGGCGGAGATGTCGGGCGGGCAGCAGCAGCGCGTTGCTGTCGCGCGGGCGATTGTCTCCCGGCCGGCGCTGGTGTTGGCCGATGAGCCGACGGCAAATCTCGATTCGAAAACTTCAGACGAACTCATGGAGCTCTTCACCGAGCTCAACGAACATCACGATACGACCTTCGTCATCGCGACTCATGACCAGCGCGTAATGGGCTATGCGAAGCGCCTGGTGCGCATGCTGGATGGCCGCATCGTCGACGACCTCAAGCAGGATGCGGCTTAAGCTCTTCATACTGTGCCTGTCGTTAGCGGCGGCGGCCGGCGCTGATAGCGGCGCCATCGAGGTTGGCGGCCATACGAAGTTTGCGTTGACCAGCCAGGCCTATCCCGACCAGAGCCTGTTCAGAGACCTGGTTGGCAGCAATACGCTGGATCTGAGCGGCGGCCTGCGCCTTAATTTCAAGGCGAATTCACGGCGCTGGTCCTTTGATGCGGCGTACCAGTTGCTGGGCCTGAGCGGCGATAGCGTCGAACTCGGTCGCGCGCTGCCTGACGGCACGAACATCTTCTTTCCCGGACTGCCCAACGATGACCGTCGCCTGGTCGATCTTACCGACGTCATCGAAGACAACGCCGATACCGTGTTGTTACATCGTCTCGACCGCCTGGCTGTGAGTTATGCGAGCGAGAAAGCGGTCATCCGCTTTGGACGGCAGGTGCTGTCGTGGGGTAACGGCCTCTTTTATGCGCCCATGGACCTGGTCAACCCCTTCGATCCGGCGGCTGTCGATACTGAATATAAAAGCGGCGATGACATGCTGTACCTGCAGTACCTGCGCGATGTCGGTGACGATGTCCAGGCGGCGTATGTCATCCGGCGTAACCTGGTTACCGGCGATGTTGCCAGTGACGAGTCGACGGCGGCGCTCAAGTACCACGGGTTTGCCGGTGAGTTTGAATACGACGTGTTGCTGGCACAGAGCTACGGCGATTCCGTTCTTGGCGTTGGCGGCAGCAAGAACGTGGGCGGTTCCGTCTGGACCGCGGATGCGGTGCTTACGCGAACCGACAACGACACCTATGCACAGTTCGTAACGAACCTGACCTACTCGTGGAACTGGTTCGATAGGAACATGAGCGGTGCCATCGAGTACTTTTACAACGGGTTCGGACAGCGCACCGGCGCTTACGACCCGCTCAGCCTGGCGAATAATCCGGACCTTGTT
>JBATID010000426.1:0-3930 GCA_049667545.1 Woeseiaceae bacterium | reverse complement strand
ATCCAGAATGGCGCCGTGGTGCGCGTCAACAACGACGCCGATGCTAAGTCCGATAACAGCTAGGTGCGAGCGGCCGGTGAATCCCGCCAATCGCAGCGACGCCAGCCTCATCCTTCGCGATGTCGTCAAGACCTACGAGATGGGCAGTGAGAAGGTACACGCCCTGAGCGGCGTGACGCTGGACATTGCCAAGAACGAGTATGTCGCCATCATGGGTCCCTCGGGCTCCGGCAAGTCAACACTAATGAACATCATCGGCTGCCTCGACGTGCCAACAGGCGGTAGTTATTCGCTGGACGGACAGATGGTCGCTGACAAATCCGAAGGTGACCTGGCCGAGATTCGCAATCGCATGATCGGTTTCGTGTTCCAGACGTTCAACCTGATCCCGCGGGCGGACATATTCCACAATGTTGAACTACCGCTGGTTTACGGCGGCCTGGCGAAAGCCAAACGACGCGAGCTCACCGAGCGGGCGATTGAGCAGGTCGGCCTGACTGACCGCATGCAACACAAACCGAATGAGCTGTCGGGCGGTCAGCGGCAGCGCGTGGCGATCGCACGGGCTTTGGTATTCAACCCTTCGATCCTCCTGGCCGACGAACCCACCGGCAACCTGGACAGCAAAACCGGCGAAGAGATCATGGCCATGTTCGATGATCTGCATTCGGCCGGGCAAACCGTCATCCTCGTCACTCATGAAGACCAGATTGCGGCGCACGCGCTCAGAACCATCCGCCTGCGTGACGGCAAGATTGAGAGTGACGTCCGTGCCAACGATCCGGCAGCCGCATGAGCCTCGCACTCGACGCGCTCGAATCAACCAAGATCGCGTGGCACTCGATCATTGCTAACAAAGCGCGGGGGGCGCTAACGATACTCGGCATCATCATCGGAATCGTCGCGGTGACAACCACGATGACTGCTTTCAACGGCATGCAGTCGGCGTTCCGGGAAGGTGCCGGTGGTGTCGGCGCCGACGTCATCTACGTATCGCGCATGCCGTGGATCACGATGAATGACTTCTTCCTGTATCGAAACAGACCCAACATCGACCTCGCCGAGGCGGCCGCACTCGAACGCGCATTCGAGGGTCGGGCGATCGTGAATCCGTCAATTAACAACAATCGCGACCTGAAATACGGCTCCAGGACCTTGCAGGGCGTTACCGTCCTCGGTACGACGCAAAAGATGCTTCTGGTCTCGAATCGTAAGCCCGAGTTCGGCCGTTTCGTGATGGAGTTCGATGTCCGCTACCGGAAGAATGTGGCCATCATAGGTCAGGAAATCGCGGAGGATCTGTTCGGGCAAACGAACCCGATCAACAAGGAAATCAATATTGGTCGGTACCGCTTCCGCGTCGCAGGCGTGATGGAGAAGATGGGCGGGAATACGTTCGGCGGGCCTAATTTCGATCGCCAGGTTTTCATACCGATTTCGACATTCGTAAAGTACTTCGGTGGTCGTCGTTTTCAGAATGTCGATGTCGCCGTGAAGGCCCCCGCAGTAGAGTCGCTCGACGATCTGGAATACGAAGTCATCGGCGAGATGCGCAAGATTCGCAAGCTCAGGCCAACAGAAGACGATAACTTCTCGATCAACAAACTCGATTCATTGCTGGACGCATTCAACAGTATCGTCGGCGCCGTGGTCGGCGTTGGCCTTGTAGTGACCAGCATATCGCTGTTCGTCGGCGGGATCGGCGTAATGAACATCATGTTCGTATCGGTGACGGAGCGCACGCGCGAGATCGGGATACGCAAGGCGATTGGTGCGAAGCGGCGCGCAATCCTTATGCAGTTCCTGTTTGAGGCTGCGGCCATTTGCCTCGTTGGCGGACTCGTCGGCATCGCCATCGCCTGGGGGGTATCGGCGGCGATCAACGCGTCCGGCCTGCTGCCCGCCAGCATCTCGCCGGCCATTATGGTGACCGCCGTCGTCATTTCCATTTTCGTCGGCGTGTTTGCCGGCCTGGTGCCTGCAATCAAGGGCGCACGGCTCGATCCCATCGAAGCGCTGCGGTACGAGTAGGCGGAGGAGTCGGATGCGATATTCAGACATTACTGGCATGGCATTCGAGGCGATTCGCGCGAATCGCCTGCGCTCCGCCTTGACCCTGGTCGGCATCGTGCTCGGCGTGGCTTCCATCATCGCCGTTATGACCGGCATTTCGGTCATTCAAAGCACGATGGAAAAAGAAATGAGCGTCCTTGGCGCGCAGACGTTCCAGGTACAGAAATGGCCCAACGGCCCGACGACCGAGGAGGAGCGCAACGCGGCAATGCGCAGGCCCCCGATGACCCTGAGCGACGCACAGGCAATCCGCGACTATGTCAAAAGTGTCGACATCGTCGGCGCTGAACTGTGGGAGCAGTTCAGCATGAAAGCGGAGTATCGGGGCGCGGAGACAAATGGCAATGTCTCCATGGTCGGTGGCACACCGGAATACGCCCAGAATAATACTCATTACATTGGTTACGGCCGCAATATTTCCCAGATGGATATTCGCGCCGCTTCCAAAGTCGCAGTCATTGGTCACGCCATTGCCGAGCAGTTGTATCCTTTCGTGGATCCCATCGGCCGCGACATCCGTGTCGACGGCCGCAAGTACGAGGTCATTGGAGTCTTCGACGAGAAAAAATCCGCTTTCAACAGCTCATTCGACAGCTATGTGCTGATTCCGGTATCGACGTTCCTGTCCACCTACGGCAACATCGATAACAACGGTTTTGCTCGCTCGGTTAACATTACGGTGCACGCGCGCGCACCGGAAATCGTTGACGACGCGATTGAAGAAACACGCGCTGTGCTGCGCCGGGTTCGCGGCGTTAAATCGGGGGAAGAGGACAACTTCGAACTTTGGAATTCCTCGGGCATGATCCGGCAGTTCAATCAGATGACGGTCGGCATCAAGATCGGGGCATTTGTCATCGGTACGATCGCGTTGCTGGTTGCCGGCATTGGCATCATGAACATCATGCTGGTGTCTGTTACGGAACGAACCAGAGAGATCGGTATTCGCAAGGCGCTGGGCGCCAAGCCGCGCTATATTCTGCGACAGTTCCTGATGGAAGCTGTACTGCTGTGTAACGTCGGCGGCGTGCTGGGGGTGCTACTCGGCTTTGGCCTCGGCAATCTGCTCGTCAAGAAAGGTATGTCCTCGTCGTTCGAGACGGAAGTGCCGCTCGAGTGGGCGGTCATCGGGCTGCTGTTCTGTACCGTCGTGGGCGTTATCTACGGTATGCTTCCGGCCATCAAGGCCTCGCGGTTGAACCCCATCGACGCGCTGCGCTACGAATAAACTTTTAAAGGCAGCTTGATGACAACGATGACGCAGGATTTTGCGCTCGCGCTGCACGGCGGCGCCGGCGCCGTCGCAGGGCGTGACTAAGCTGTCACCGAAGCGCACCTGCGGGAACTTGCCCTTACCTGCGAAAGCTGGCTCGCTGCGGGCCGCAGCGCGCTCGATGTCGTCGATTACGCAGTAACGGAACTGGAGGCAAGCGGGTTGTACGTTGCGGGTCGCGGCTCGGCACCGAACAGCGCGGGTTACGTCGAGCTCGATGCCTCCATCATGGACGGCCATTCGCGTGCCGCTGGCGCTGTGGCGGCGCTGCGCGACTTCGTCAACCCCGTAAAGGTCGCGCGCGGCATCATGGAAAAAACGCCGCACGTCATGCTGGCAGGCATTGGCGCGGTCAAATTTGCCCGCGCGAACGGTTTTGCTGAAGTGCCTGATCCGGCGGACTATTACACCCTGCCGGTCGGCGTTAACCGTGATGAAGTCTCGGACATCACGCACGGCACGGTCGGTGCGGTCGCTCTCGACACAGCCGGGCGCCTGGCTGCCGCCACGTCGACGGGCGGCACGTTCGGCAAACTGGAAGGCCGTATCGGCGACACGCCGCTGATCGGCCCCGGCACCTGGGC
>JBATID010000425.1:0-4382 GCA_049667545.1 Woeseiaceae bacterium | reverse complement strand
ATGGGACCGGCGCCAGGTGCTGGCCGGTCCGACGAGCCCGGTGCCAACGTCGATGCGATTGACCATTCGGTCCACACACCGCGTGCCCCTATCCAGCGAATGCTCGTATCGTCGTGCCAGCTGAAGTCACCGACATGACCCGGATACTCAGGGACCAGGTCCTGACGCTCGCCACCCGCGATCGGCGCAACGTACAGCCTGCCCTCCCGCGGATCGTTGATATCGACGCTGCCGACGTAAGCAATTCGTTTGCCGTCTGGTGAAAACTCGAACCCGCCCAGCTTGCCGACGGCGCCCATTTTCCTCAGTACCTTGCCGTCCGCGGCGTTGACGACATGTATGTCTCGCGACGTGTAGGAGTCGTCAATCAGTGGTGTCGGTGCGAGTGCTACTGCGTACCGCTGGCCGTCCGGCGCCCAGGTCAACTCCGATGCCGAGCCTGGCAGTTCCTGCACGCGCGCTTGCTTGCTCTGAAGATCGAGTAGCCAGACTTTTTTTGCGGGCACCGACTCCTCGTACACGAGCGCTTTGAAGCCTTTCTTTTCCAGTGCTTTCTTTTTAGCCGGTGGTGCATCACTTGCTATGAAGGCCACGGCTTTACCATCGGGTGACGGATAAATGTCGCCGATAGAATTCACGTGTGTGAATATTTTCACGGCCTCGCCGCCGGCAACCGCAATTTCGAACAATGAATTGAACTTCGCTTTCGCGTCCCGTTTTGCGACGAAGAAAATAGAGTTTCCGTCAATCGACCAGGCCAGCGCCGAAATGTCGGTTTTCCCGGTAACGTAGGCCCGTGAGTGACCGTCGAAATCAACCACGTGCAGTTCACGATACGGCCGACCGTCCTCATCCTTGTAGAGCTCCCGGGGAACCGACAACAAGTAGGCGATTTCATCCCCTTTGGGGCTCATCCGCGCTTCGGTAACAACCTTGAGTGCGACCACTTCTTCAAGGCCAAGCGGTTCGGATTGAGCGTTAGCGATCTGCGGGATTGCGAGCACTGCAAGCAGTACCAGCCAAAACATTTTTTGTACCGTGTACTTATTCGTTGTCATGCGTCTGGCACCTCGGACAGGTAGATGGTTTCAAAGATCTCTATCATGCGCGTCTCGATCACTCTTAGAAAATACTGGATGTCCGGTATGTTCCGGAATGTACGGTAGCCGGTCTCCAGAAATTCCTGCAAAGCCCCAAAGCCCGTTGCGTGCGCAGGGCCGCGCATCGCCCGCAACGTGAGGCCAATCATTGGTACATCGACCAAAGTACTTAATGTCCTGCCAAGGTCGGTGATCAGGTGCACGAGTTCCGCGCATTCGTCGAGAGAACTCGCGGCGCGGCACGCGCGGAAATAATCGTGCGCAGTGATCTGCTCGGGCAAACGTCCGTCGACCATCAGGCAGCGACAGATTGCGAGGTTGACCTGCAGAACGCGGGCGTTCATTTTGGCGGCAGCCGCGATCGTCGCCAATGCTCTGACAGGCAACATCCTGGTGATCGCCGGTGCGGCACGCTCCAGGTCATCGTCGCGACCACTGATGCCGATGCCGGCCAGGTCACTCATCGTAAAATCCAGCGCCTCGGTGTACCCGGGCTGGCCATGCAGGTCGTCGAAAAACGGCAGCAGGTACTCCAATTGCCAGTTAGCAAAGCGGTCGTACGCCGCCAACATGGCCGGGTCTTTCAAATAGCTGGCATGCAGCTCATTGCTGCGCGCGATGTATTTGCGGAAGCGGTTGGCCGCCGCTTTTCGATCGGACATGGGAGTCAGTTTGCGCTCAGGCGAGCCAGCCGAAAACGCCGCCGGTTAACACCGCGTAGATCAACGCATCGAGAAACGTCTTGGACGTCGCTACCCAGCTGCGCCCAAACCAGACGCTCTCCTGAATGTAGGCGACGCCGTACGCGATAAACGCCACGGTGCCACTGATTCGAAACACGGTCAGGTAGTCGGCGCCGGCAGGCAGCGTGCGGCTGACGAGGTAGGCGCAGAGCACGCCGACCAGCAGGTTGTAAGCGAACATCGCAACGAGCTTCCCGCCCATGGTTGGCAGGCCGGAGGGTATGACCGTAATAAAGGCCTGCGGTCCGTCAACAAACTTCTGCTGCATTTCAGGCGCTTTGTAAGTCTCCTGATCGGGGCAATTCGGCACGGTGTACATGCCCGGCGGGCAGCCTTTGAGCGCGGCGCGGACAGCCTCCTCGTCGGGTGTTTTCTGCCACTCTTTCTTGTGCCAGGGCATCGCCATCCAGATTACAGCCCCGGCAACAAACGTCACGATGGCGGATGCCAGTATCGGCAGCCACAAGCTTGTAATTGTCATGCTATTCCCCTTGTTCTGATTCCTGGGTATCGCCTTCAGCCTTGCGATATGCTGCAGCCATGCTCATTCGCGGACTGCCATTGTATACCGGTATTGCGCCTGTGGTGGCGGTCTCCGTGGCGTACTGGCTGGGTGTCAGCAACGACGTTCTGCCGGCGTGCATGCCGGTGCTGGATGGCTGTACTTCGATTAGCGCTACGGGTCGCTATCCGCCAGGCAGCTTTTTGTTTCGGGCCATCCTGTTGCCGCAGGCGGTCGTGTTGGCGCTGCTGTGGGCCCTGTCAGCCGGCTGGCTGAATGCGCTAACTCGAACCGAAGGCTCTAACAAGCTGCTCCTGGTATCCGGTCTGCTCGGTGCCCTCGCCCTCGTTCTGTACGTGACGTTTTTGGGTACCACGCTGCCCTTTTATGAGCTGATGCGTCGCTTTGGCATCTATTTCTATTTCCTGGGCACGGCAGTGGCGCAACTGACGCTTGCCATCACCTTGCTCAAAGCCGCACCACTGGCTCGCGCCGACAGGCTGCGACCTTACGCGCTGGCTATGTTGTGGCTGTGCGGTTTACCGTTTGCGCTGGGCATTCTGAATCTCGTTCTCAAAACGATCCTCGATGACGCGGATTTCATGGAGAACCGTATCGAGTGGCTGTCGGCGTTACTCATGCAGGGCTATTTCGTAGTGCTGTTTCTGGCCTGGCGTCACACTGGCTTCACGACGTCCGTGGGCGTGCGCTAGTCGACAAATCTCAGCGGACCGCTTTGGCGGGGTGCGCCTCCACGATATCGTCCGACTCGTCATCGGCGAACACATCTTCGCCAAATACACCCGTTGCCAGCATCTCCGCCGACGCCTGCGCGACCGAAAGTTCCGTCTCGACTTCCCGTATTTTGGCCTCAGCGTAAACGTTTTGCGTGGCGCGATCGGCCAGTTCCGCGCGCAACTCGCGGGTCTTTTTTACCGAACTTTTGAGATCGTACGCAAGCCGATCAATTTCGGTTTTCTGCCCGGCGACGACGGACGTCTGGGCGCGCAGATTGAGCGTGGTGTCCTCGAGCGATAACCGGTGTTGCTCGGCCTCGCCCTTGAGTCGTTCGACCTCCGAGCGGGCGACACGCAATTCCGCCTGCAGAGACCGTATTTGTTCATCCCGCGGGTCGCGTTTGGCCACACGCCGTTGTGTTATCACCCTGCCGATGCCGGCTGCCAGCAGCACGCCGAGCAGGAATGCGATGGCAGCACCATTGATCGGAATGTCGGCAGGTAGCGTCATGATTCAGCAATGATCGCAGGAATGCCCGGTGGTGAAAGGACCGGGTTCTCAAAATGCCGCAGGCTTTTAGGCGCGAAAACTCCGCATATTAAACGGCGACACGGGACTAACAAGGTCAATATTCTCTTTAAAAACAATATTTAACAAACGTTTATTAAAGTAAAATACCTTGTTTGAACGACACCACCTCACCGGCGGCACCAGTAGATCAGCTGTTGGGATTCCAGGAACTCCTCCGCATCACTGCCTTGCAGCATCGCCAGCGTACTGATCATGCCTGCCTGGGTACAACTCGCCGCAGCCACTGTCACCGAGTGCGGCGCATTCGTCACCGGCCACCCGGTCACCGGATCCAGGATATGACCGTAGCGAACGCCGTCTTTTTGCAGGAAACGCCGGGCGTCGCCACTGGTCGCGAGCGCACCCTCTTTGAGATCGAGCACCCGCTCCGGCTCATTCGGGTGTTCGCCCTCGATCGCGACTTTCCAGTTACGCCGTTGCGTTGGAGCCCGCGTGGCAACCAGGTCCCCGCCGAAATTGACCAGGCAGGGCACGGTGCTGTCCTTGCGAATGAGTTCGGCGCAGCGATCCACCGCGTACTCTTTGCCGATGCCGCCCAGATCGATTTCCATCGCGGCGGGCATCTGCAGTAGTGGCTTCCTCCAGGACACTCGCTGCCAGCCAACGCGTCCCAATGCCGCATCAATACGCGCCTGGCTCGGAACATTGTCACTGCCGTCAAAATGCCAGGCCTCGCGGAGGACGCCTGACGTGATGTCGAAGCGGCCT
>JBATID010000424.1:0-2322 GCA_049667545.1 Woeseiaceae bacterium | reverse complement strand
CAGTTGTGCCCGCCCAGGCCAACCGGCGCCATCAGAAATGGCGCATTGTCGTAGCGCGACCCGGGCACTTCGACTGGCCGGCCGGTCGTTTTGTCGACCCCGCTCGCCCACAGCACGTTCACATAAGGCTCCGCCGAGATCAGCTCGCCGTTGGTTCGATCGAGCACGTAGAAGAAGCCGTTCTTCGGCGCCTGCATCAGGACCTTGCGCTGCTTGCCGCCGATCTCGAGGTCGGCGAGGATCATGTGCTGCGTGGCCGTGAAATCCCAGCTGTCACCGGGCGTTGTCTGGTAGTGCCAGACGTAGTCACCGGTTGCCGGGCGCAGCGCAACAATAGAGGAGAGAAACAGGTTGTCGCCGCCCTCCGGGCTGCGCACGTTCCGGTTCCACGGTGAGCCGTTGCCGACGCCGATGTACAAAAGATCGAGCTCGGCGTCATACGCCATCGAATCCCACACCGTACCGCCGCCACCGTACTGCCACCACTCGCCGGTCCAGGTCTCCGCGGCTTTCTCGAGCAACTCGTTTTCGAAACCGTCTTCCGGATTGCCGGGCACCGTGTAAAAGCGCCAAACCATCTCTCCGCTCTCGGCATCGTACGCACTGACGTAGCCGCGCACGCCGAAGTCGGCGCCACCGTTGCCGATGATGACCAGCCCGTTGATGACCCGCGGTGCGCCCGTGATCGTGTAAGGCGCTGTTCGGTTAATCGTATCGGTACGCCAGCGTTCCTCACCACTTGCGGCATCGATCGCCACCAGGTAACCGTCGAGCGTGCCGACAAAAACGCTGTCACCCCAGGCCGCCACGCCGCGATTGACCACGTCACAACAAGCGTACTGCGCCCAGGGTTTCGGGACCTTCGGGTCGTACCGCCACAGTTCTTCGCCGGTCGCAGCATCCAGCGCATAGACAATGCTCCAGGAGCCGGTCACGTACATGCGACCATCAACGACGATGGGCGTCGCTTCCATGCCGCGTTTGGTGGGTACGTCGAAATACCAGGCCAGGCCGAGGTTTTTGACATTGCCTTTGTTAATGTCAGCGAGCGGGCTGAAGCGCTGCTCGTTGTAGGTGCGGCCGTGGGTTAACCAGTTCGATTGCTCCTGCCCCGCGCCGATGAGGCGATCCCGCGTGACCGAGCTGACGGCAGGCCCCGCCAAATCCGTCTTTGCGCCAGCGTCCGGCGCCTCGTCAACTTTTCCACACGCGGCGGCAAGCACCGCTATCAGAACCAAAATGGCTGGTTTGTTGCCGATCATAGGTCTCTACCCATCTATTTATTTATAGAAAGCTCGTGCCGTAATCCGTTGCCGGTAGCCCGAGATGCGTCGCGATGGTCTGCCCGATGTCGGCGAAGGTATCGCGCCGTCCCAGTGAACCAGGTTTTAAACCGGCACCGTACGCCAGTACCGGAATGTGTTCGCGCGTATGATCGCTGCCGGGCCAGGTCGGGTCGCAGCCATGATCGGCACAAAGAACCACGAGGTCGTCCTCGTGCATTTTGTCCAGGATCTCCGGAAGACGTGAGTCGAGGTATTCAAGCGCCTTCGCGTAACCCTCAACATCGCGCCGGTGACCGAACAGCATGTCGAAATCCACGAAGTTCGTGAACACGATGGCACGATCGGGCGCCTCGTCGAGTGCCGCCAGCGTCGCATCAAACAATGCCGCGTTGCCCGTCGCTTTGATCTTCTTCGTGATGCCCTGGTGCGCATAAATGTCGGAGATCTTGCCGATGCTGTAGACCTCGCCGCCGCTATCAACCAGCTTGTCCAGCACAGTGGGTGCATGTGGCGGCGTGGTGAGGTCACGGCGATTGCCGGTGCGCACGTAAGTGTCCGGTCCGTCGCCGACGAACGGCCGCGCAATCACGCGACCGATATTGTACTCATCGACGAGTTCGCGCGCGATATCGCAAAGCGCGTAGAGTCTCTCGAGACCAAAGGCTTCTTCGTGACACGCAATTTGAAAAACACTGTCCGCTGATGTGTAGACAATGGGCTTGCCGGTGCGAACATGTTCATCGCCGAGTTCGGCAATGATCGTCGTACCCGACGAGTGACAGTTGCCGAGTACGCCGGGCAGGTTCGCGCGTTCGATCAGCTTCTCGAGCAACTCGTCGGGAAACGTGTCGGTCTTCTTCGTAAAGTAGCCCCAATCGAATAGCACCGGCACGCCGGCGATCTCCCAGTGCCCGCTCGGCGTGTCCTTGCCGCTCGAGAGCTCTGCCGCATGCCCGTAAGCGCCAATTATTTCGACGTTGGTGTCTACACCGGCCGGGAATTCACCGGTGCTCTCCTTGCTGGCGTGATACAGACC
>JBATID010000423.1:0-1937 GCA_049667545.1 Woeseiaceae bacterium | reverse complement strand
AAGAACACGAACATCGTGACCGAATCGAACCAGACGGCAGGACCGTTGGTGATTGTCGCGTACACCGAGGCAATGAAAGCCGTGCCCACCGCGATCGAAACGGGCAGGTCCATACCGGGTTTGCGTGCACGCAGGCCGCGCCAGGCGCTGGCAAAAAAGGGTCGCGCGGCGTACAGCACGACCGGTGTTGTAACCACCAGGCTGACGACACGCAGGAAGCGCTGCATCTGGGCATCGATGCCCTGAAAGTCGCCGGCGTAGAGACCGACGGCAAACATCATCACCTGCATCATCCCGAGCGAGGCAACCAGCAGGCGTTTTAATGCCGTGCGTTGCTCCAGCAGTTCCGGCCGGGCCTCGCTGTCACCCGTCAGCGGCTGCGGCTCGTAGCCGATGCTCGCCAGCGTGCCAAGTACGTCAGAGAATGAATTTTCCGCCAGCTGCCAGCGCACGCGTAAGCGATGCGTCACCGGGTTCAACTCGGCGGCCGCGACGCCAGGCAGCCGCATCAACGTCGATTCAATCAGCCAGCTGCACGCCGAACAATAGACACCGCCAACGTAAAGCGTCGCTTCGGTGTCGTCGCCGGTGCTTTCCGTGAATGCGGACAGCATGTCGTCATTGTCGAAGACCTGCCATTCGGTGGCCTCTGCGGGCGGGCGGCCGACACCCGGCTCCGGCGCTTCGCGCAGTGCGTAGTATTGGCTCATGCCGGCATCGCGAATCAGCTCGGCAACCGCTTTACAGCCTGGACAGCAGACTGGTCGCTGCTCGCCGTCGATCGTGACTGTCAGATTGCAGTTCGCCGGGATCGGCAGCGCGCAGTGAAAACAGGTATCAGCGCCCACCATCATAACCGGCGTCCGCCGGGCGCATCGTCAGGCTGGTCTGGCCCTGCCATTCTCCTGACAATCGCCATGCGTCGCCGGAGCGGAGCGTCACGTACCAGCGTCCGTCGGGAACGTCCACGAAGTGGCCGGACCAAACGGGATTGCCGTCTGCATCCGACAGCGCTCGATGCAGGGTAATCAGCTGGTCGCGATTGGCAAAGGCGGGGTGAGTGAACTCAAGCTCGAGCATTGCCGGAGCTGCATCAAGAGCGCCGGCCTGCATGGCTGCCGAGACGGCGCCGGTATCAAGATTTATTGTGAGCAGTGCGGCGAGATTCAGTTCGTTGGCCAGTTGCTCCGCGCTGATGCGACGTTCGGCAACAATCTGCATGCCATCGTCCGATTTGACTACCAATGAGTCCGTCGTTTGCAGCGCGATCCAGACGGTCGACAGGCCGGCAATCACCGAAAAGCCCAGCAGCGAAATAATGAACCAGGGCCAGAATTGCCGATACCAGGGTTCGAGGTCTTCTCGTTCAGGAGACATAATCAGGGCGTGGGTCCGATAAAGCGGCTGTCTTGCACGGCCGTGACAGAAGCGTCGTCAGTTGCGGTCACGACAAACCTGATCGTGGCGATGCCGCTCGCACTATCGCGTGCAGCGCGCACCCGGACCGGCAGCGTCAGAACTTCGCCGCCCGGAATCGTGATTTCATCGTCGACGCCGTCCAGCGCGAGGCCCGCAACGCCGTCAACCGCCAGCGCGAAGCTGCGTGGGGTCTCGCTCTGGTTAATCAGCTTTAACGTGTAAATGTTTTCGACGAAGTTGTTCGGTAGCTCCCGATAAAGAGAATTACGATCGCGCATGACATCGATGCGCAATGGTGTGCGCGTCGCCATGGATGCTGCAAGCGAGACGGTCAGGATGAGTAACAGCGTGCCGTACACCAGCATGCGTGGTCGCAGCACCCGCGTGCTCTTGTTTTGCAGGCTGTGCTCGGTCGTGAAGCGCACCAGGCCGCGCGGATAGTTCATTTTGTCCATGATGGAGTCACAGGCGTCGATGCAGGCGGCGCACGCGATGCACTCGTACTGCAAGCCCTCGCG
>JBATID010000422.1:0-3879 GCA_049667545.1 Woeseiaceae bacterium | reverse complement strand
GGGCCGGATACAATCTAAACCATAATTGGATCCGACCCCATTAAACCCGCCCGAAGTAGGTATCCGCCCCGGTTAGGAACATCTGGATCGCAATTGCCACCAGGATCATGCCCATCAGCCGTTCTATCGCTACAAGACCGCGCGGACCTAAACGCTCTGCGACCTGGCTGCCGAAGAACACGACGACCGCGGTTGCCGACCAGGCGATCGTGATCGCGAGAAGCCACACCGGCCAGCGATCGGGCTCATCACTCATCATCAAAAGCTCTACAGCCAGCACCGACGGTCCCGCGACGTAGGGTATTGCCAGCGGCACGATGAAAGGCTCACCGTCCAGTTCCTCCTGGGCGCTGCGATTGCGATTCGGAAACACCATGCGTAGTGCAATCAGGAACAGGATGACGCCACCGGCGATCGTTAGCGCCGGGCCCGAGATGTTGAGTACCTTGAGAAAAGGCCCGCCGACAAACAGGAAAACGACCATCACGAAATAGGCGATCAGCAATTCGCGGATGACGACGCGCCGGCGTCGTGCTGGCTCAACTACCTTCAGCGCCGAAACGAAAAACGGTACGTTGCCGAACGGGTCGATGACCAGGAATAGCAGGATGATGGCGGATGCGAGTGTCATAGCAAGAGAACCTCAAGGGGCCGGATCCAATTTATTAATTGGATCCGGCCCCATTAAACAGGCCCCATTAAACACCATTAAACAGTGTCGAGTGGTATCTTCAGATAACGAATGCCGTTCGCTTCCTGCTCCGGCAGTCGTCCTGCCCGCATATTGACCTGGATCGCGGGTAGCAGCAGCTTCGGCATGCCCAGCTGTTTGTCCCGGCGTTCCCGGCGCTCGACGAACGTTGCCTGGGTGACGGTTTTGTCTATGTGCACGTTGTGATCACGTTGCTCGGCGACCGTGGTTTCCCAGGCATACACGTCGCGGCCCGGCGCTTTGTAGTCGTGGCACATGAAAAGCCGCGTGTCCTCGGGCAAAGCGAGAATCTTCCGGATTGACTGGTACAGGAGCGGCGCACTGCCGCCGGGAAAATCGGTGCGCGCAGTGCCGAAGTCCGGCATGAAGAGCGTGTCACCTACCCACGCCGAATCGCCGATCACGTAAGTCACGCACGCCGGCGTATGTCCAGGTGTTGCGATCACTCGCGCTTCAATATCACCGATCGCAAACGTATCCCCGTCGGTGAACAGCTGATCGAACTGGGAGCCATCGGTGGCCAGGTCGGCAGCATTGAAGATATTTTTAAACGTCTCCTGCACGGCTATTACGCCGGTGCCGATAGCGGTTTTACCGCCCAGCTGCTCCTGTAAATACGGCGCAGCACTGAGGTGGTCGGCGTGCACGTGAGTTTCCAGGATCCAGTCGACATCGAAACCGTGCTTCCGGATGTGCGCGATGACGTCGTCAGCGGATTTCGTCGTCGTGCGGCCTGCGGCCGGATCGTAGTCCAGTACCGGGTCGATGACGGCCGCCTTGCGGGTTGCAGGATCGCTGACGACGTAGGTAACGGTGAAGGTCGCTTCGTCGAAGAACGCTTTTATGTCAGGTTTTTTCATAGTTGCTTTTACCACGTTGTCACAGCGCTGTCGGATCAGCTATTAAGAGCCGCTTCGCGAATCATATCAATCTGTGGTTTCAGTTTTGTTGGTGCCTTGCCGAGGCAATGCTTGTCGCGCGGACAGTTTGAGCTGCGCTGGCAAATAATGGTCGCATCCGTTGCGGCGCCCTGTTCGATCCAGCCGATGTTAAGAATCTTGCTGATACTTCTGAGCTGACGTGCGGCTTCGGCCGGTATCGGCGCCGAGCCGCCGCCGCGATTGCAGCTCGTCTCGATCATGTCGATCGTGCGCTCTGCATCGATGTTCTGCGCTTGCAAAGCGGGCGACAGGTCGACGCCTGCGCACAGCACGTGCGGGTTACCGGCGGCATCGGTGCTGCGGATCGACTGGCAACAATAAAGGCGCTTGTCGTCGCCCGAGCGCAGCACAGAGATCTGCGACGACGGCTTTTCAGACTTTGTGTGCAGCATGCGAAATACCGCCCAGTGTTGGCACGGATCCGAGATCATCGTCATGTTGCCCCACGGCAACGGAATGCCGTTGCCACGATACACCGCCCGCAGGTTGCCGGGCGGGTAGGCGTCGAAATAATGCCAGTGCGGATAAGGTGAAACGCTCGGCATGCGCCGCATCACCAGCGTGGTCGTCAGGTCGATCTGCTCACCGGCATTGATTGCATAAGACTGTCGCGCAAGAAACTGGCGGAACGGCGTTTTCGGCGCCAGCAATGCGGCAGCAAAATAGCTGCACTCGAAATCGCGCCATGCGTACAGGATGTCCTTCGCATCCACGTTGAGCGATTCGTCTTCATGCCGGCGCCCGGAAACGCGACCTCCCGAGACTTGCGGTGCGCGTGCGCCATCGCCACCGTGCAGCACGAAGTGGCCAATGTTATTGGCGAGGTCGTACTTTAGTCGCGCCGGGTCTTTCTCGAGTTCGCGATTCAGGTACACAGTATTCGGCGCATCGAAGAACGAGCGGACCAGCGTGTTCAGCGGTATGTTCGATTCTCGCCTGTCGGCGAACGACGGGTTGTCGAACCAGCGGATCTTCAATCCCAGGTCAGCGGCGATCTTGAATACGTCGTCGAGGTGCAGCGGAAACCGTTTCTTGCCCACACGCTCGGCGGCACGCTCGATGTCGGGAAATCGATTGTTGCTTTTTTCCTGGTGCGCCCTGATGAGGAGATGCGCGAACTGCCGCCCCGTCGTGCCGGTTTGGGACAACAATTCCGGTATCGCGAGCTGCAGCAGCGACTCGGAAAACAGGAAGCCGGGCTCCAGCGGCATGCCGCTGACGGCCGCGGAGGGAGTCGTATCGATCGCCTCGTCGTCCAGCGATTCGTCAAAAAACCAGCTGGTGTCCTTTTGGAAGATCTCGGCGATGATTTCGAGCAGTCGCTCGGAGGGCACGCGCTTGCCGTTTTCGATCATCGACAGGTACGAGACCGACGGGCCTGCCTGCCGGTCGATCTGCACGCAGCGCACTGATAAATCTTCTAAAGTCAGATGGTTACGCTTGCGGAGGCTTTTTATCTTGGTGCCCAGGAAATGTGCTTTGCGGCGCAGCCCGTGCTGACTGGACATAATAGACCTGGTGTGAAATTAACAGTGTGAAATTTTTAATGTGAAATTTTATAGCGCATCCGCTTACAATTGCAACCGATTAGTAAACCCACGTTATAGAGCGATCCTGTAATGGAGGACACGGCAATGACGAAACAGCAGCAGATTAATCAACTCAAATCCGATTGGGCCAACAGCCCGCGCTGGAAAGGCGTCACGCGCACCTACAGTGCCGAAGATGTGGTCAAGCTCCGCGGTAACGTGCAGGTAGAGCACACGCTGGCGCGCCTCGGCAGCGAGAAAATGTGGCGCCTCGTCAACCAGGATGAGCCTCTTTGCGGTTTGGGTGCCCTGACCGGCAACCAGGCGATACAGGAGGTTCAAGCCGGCCTCAAAGCTATTTACTGCTCCGGCTGGCAGGTCGCAGGCGACGGCAATAGCGCTGGCCAGATGTATCCGGATCAAAGCCTCTACCCGGTCGACTCCGTGCCAAAGATGGTTGAGCGCATTAATAACGCGCTGATGCGCACCGATGAAATCTATGCGCTCAACGGCGACGATAGCATCGACTGGTTCCCGCCGATTGTTGCGGACGCCGAGGCAGGCTTCGGTGGCAACCTGAACGCCTTCGAGCTAATGAAAGCCATGATCAAAGCGGGTGCTGCTGGCGTGCATTTTGAAGACCAGCTGTCATCGGCCAAGAAATGCGGCCATATGGGCGGCAAAGTGCTGGTGCCGA
>JBATID010000421.1:0-7525 GCA_049667545.1 Woeseiaceae bacterium | reverse complement strand
GAACAAACGCATCCATGGCCCCACGTCGCCCCACTGCCCCGGGTGCCACGAATTTTGCTGTGTCAGCGCCACGCGCTCCGGGTGCGGCATCATGATGGTGACGCGACCATCTTCGTTGCTGAGACCGCAAATGCCATCGGGCGAGCCATTCGGGTTCGACGGGTAACGCTCGGCGACCTCGCCACGATTGTCGACGTAGCGTAAGGCGATGGTGTAGGAAGCCGCGTAACGTGCCGCATCATCGACAAAATTCGCGCGGCCCTCGCCGTGTGATGTTGCGATCGGCAATCGCGATCCGGCCATACCGCTCAAAAACAGCGACGGACTCTCGACCACCTCGACCAGGCTGAGACGCGCCTCGAACTGTTCCGACTTGTTGCGCAGGAAGCGTGGCCAGTTGCCGGCGCCCGGAATCAGCTCCCGCAGATTGGCAAGCATCTGGCAGCCATTGCAGACACCCAGCGCGAAGGTGTCGCCGCGCGCAAAAAATGCCGCAAAATCATCGCGCGTGCGCGCGTGGTAGAGGATCGATTTTGCCCAGCCCCCGCCAGCGCCGAGCACGTCACCAAAAGAGAAGCCGCCGCAAGCAACCAGGCCCTGGTAGTTCGCCAGGGAATCGCGCCCGCTCAGAAGATCACTCATGTGGACGTCCACAGCAGCAAAGCCTGCGTGCATGAATGCCGCTGCCATCTCAGTCTGGCTGTTGACGCCCTGCTCTCGCAGGATCGCAACGCGCGGTTTGGCAGCGGCGTAAAAACGTCGCGCGATGTCATCGTCCACGTCGAAGGTCAAGTCGACGTTCAGCCCGGGATCGCTGTCATCGAGTACACATTCGAACTCCTCTTTCGCCGTCGCCGGGTTATCCCGCAACGCCTGAATGCGGTGACTCATGCCCGACCATTCCCGCTGCATTTCCCTGCGATCCAGCTCGAGGACAATGTCGTCATCGCTGCGCACGACCAGCCTGGCCTCTTTTTCCACGCGGCCGATTGCGGTGGCCGCAATGTCATGATGATCAAGCACCATCTGGATCTGTGTCAGCTTGCTTTTCTCGACCTGCACAACAGCGCCGATTTCCTCATTGAACAACGTATGCAAGAGCTCGCTGTGTGACCCGCTCAGGGCCAGCGACACACCGAGACGGCTGGCCAAAATCATCTCGGCAACCGTTGCGAGCAAGCCGCCATCGCTACGGTCGTGGTACGCCAGCAACATGCCGCGGGCATTCAACTCCTGAATGGCCGCAAAAAGGCCGGCCAGCTGCCGTGGCTCGTCGAGATCCGGCGTATCTCCTCCATGTCGTCGATAGACCTGCGTCAGGCACGACCCGCCCAGCCGGTTTTTGCCGCCGCCAAGATCAAACAGCAACAGATAGGTCGGCTCATCGGAGGCACGAAGTTGTGGTGTCAGGTGGCGCATGACGTCATTCACGGGAGCGAAGGCCGACACAATCAGCGAGACCGGCGCAACGACCTGGTGCTCGCCGTCCTCATCCTCCCAGCGCGCGCGCATGGACATCGAGTCCTTGCCAACCGGTATCGCAATGCCGATTTCGCGGCAGAGTTCGTCGCCGACCGCTTTGACCGTATCGTAGAGGTTGGCGTCTTCCCCGGGATGGCCGGCGGCGGCCATCCAGTTCGCCGACAGCCTCACCTTCGACAGGTCCGCGATCGAGGCCGCTGCAATGTTGGTGATCGCCTCCGCCACGGCCATACGGCCCGACGCTGGCGCATTCGTCACCGCCAGCGGCGTGCGCTCGCCCATCGCCATCGCTTCGCCGGTCTGCGCTGCAAAGCCGGACGCCGTGATGGCCACGTCGCTGACCGGCACCTGCCATGGGCCAACGAGCTGATCGCGGACAGACAGTCCGCCGACCGTACGATCGCCGATATGGATGAGGAAGGACTTGTCCGCAACCGCTGGAAAACGCAACACCCGGCGCGCGGCCTCTTCGAGTGGAATATCGGCGAGATCGAGCGCGACCTGTTGCACTGGCGCGCGCTTGACGTTGCGCTCCATCTTCGGCGGATTGCCCAGCAACATCTGCATCGGCATGTCGACCACGTTGGTATCGAAGTCGCGATCGGTGACGAGCAGGTTGCCGTCATCGGTGAGCTCGCCAATGACCGATACCGGGCAGCGCTCGCGCTCGCACATCGCCTTGAAGGCATCGACGCGCTCCTGTGCCACGAGCAACACGTAGCGCTCCTGCGCCTCATTGCACCAGATGCCCATGGGTGACATGCCGGGCTCCGCATTATCAACCTCTCTGAGCTCGACGCGGGCGCCGCGTTTGCTGTGATCGACGGCCTCGGGCACCGCATTGGACAATCCACCGGCCCCCACATCGTGAATGAGCAAAATCGGATTATCGACGCCCATGGCCCAGCAGCGGTCAATAACCTCCTGTGCGCGTCGTTCCATTTCCGGATTACCGCGCTGCACGGATGCAAAATCGAGGTCCTCGCTCGAGGTGCCGCCGGCCAGCGACGACGCGGCACCGCCGCCGAGACCGATGAGCATGGCAGGACCGCCCAGCACGATAACCGCCGCGCCGACGGGAACATCGATTTTGTTCGCGTGCTCCGCGCGCACATTGCCGACGCCGCCGGCGATCATGATGGGCTTGTGGTAGCCGCGAATTTCATTTTCGGGAAGGCCCGGCAGGCGGCATTCGAACGTACGGAAGTAGCCCGCCAGGTTCGGGCGACCAAATTCGTTGTTGAACGCCGCGGCACCAATCGGCCCGTCGAGCATGATTTCCAGCGGTGTCGCGAGTCGATCGGGATGCGGGAAATCATCCTCCCAATGCTGCGCCCAGCCAGGAATCCTGAGGTGCGAGACGGTAAATCCGCTCAGACCGGCTTTCGGTTTTGCCCCGAGGCCGGTCGCCCCCTCATCACGAATCTCACCGCCAGAGCCCGTGGCCGCCCCGGGAAAAGGCGAAATTGCCGTCGGATGATTGTGCGTTTCGACCTTCATCAATATGTGAATGGGCTCATCCACATAGCGGAACTCCCGACTGTCAGGGTCCGGCATCAGGCGCCGCCCGTCGCTGCCCTCGATGACAGCGGCGTTGTCGCTGTACGCGGATATCACGCCAGCGGGAGTCTGCTCGGTGGTCGACTTGATCATGCCGAACAGGCGCTGGTCTTTTTTCTCGCCGTCAATGACCCAGCTGGCGTTAAAAATCTTGTGGCGACAGTGCTCGGAGTTGGCTTGCGCGAACATCATCAGCTCGGCGTCGCTCGGGTCGCGGCCCAGCTTGCCGTAGCAGGTCTGCAAATAGTCTATTTCATCATCTGACAGTGCCAATCCGAGGTCGACGTTTGCGGTAACCAGGGCGTCGCGGCCCTGCTTTCCCAGCGGCACGGTCGCGACCGGCCGCGGCGCATGACTTTCGAAGATCCTGGCGGCTTGCCCCACGTCCGTGAACAAGGTCTCGGTCATGCGATCGCAAAGCTGTTGCCCGAGAGCCATGAAATCGCGGTCGCTAACCGCTGCGGAACACAGCAGGCCGTAGCAAATACCGCGCTCGATACGATCAACCGTGCCGATGTCGCAGGCCTTCGCAATATCGGTGGCTTTGCTGGACCAGGGTGAAATCGTTCCCGGCCGCGGCAACACGTACACCGTACGCGCCTGGCTGCTGAGGGCGCCCGGCGCGTCATTGGCCAACAACAGCGCATCGAGCCGCTGCCGCTCCGCATTGCTCGGCGTCGCATTGGTATCGATGAGGTAGACGAAGCGCGCTTCTACACCGGTGACGCGCCTGTCGGCTTGCCGCAGCTTGCGCGTCAGCTTGGACAAACGGAAGTCAGACAGAGCTGATTGTCCGGGCAGTTCCAGCATGTTGGCAGGGCGGACCTTATTCAGCGGTGGCAGGCATTGAGCGCGATGATACTAGAGCCCCCGCGCTCGAACCACTTACTTGTTCCTGTCTCCGGGCGTGTAAACGGGCAGCGGGAACTGCGCAACGTTACTGCCTTCGATCTTGCTGATCTTGCTGACGCCCTGTTTGTCGACTTCATCGATGCGGATGATTGAGTGCATCGGCAGGTAGGTCCGACGCACGTTCTCGAACTCGGACTTGATCTTCTCTTCGGACGGGTCGACCACCAGGGTCGTGCGTTCACCGAACACCAATTCCTCGACTTCGACAAACCCGAATAGCTCGCCGTGACCAACCTGCCGCGCATAGATCTCGTAGACCTGTCCATGGCTCATGAATACGACTTTGAAAAGTGGCTGTTTGCTCATACCTGGTCGAGAGTGTACCCAAAACCGGCCTGCGAGGTGCAAGTTGACATAATTCAACCAATCGCGACGAACTGTCGAGCCGATTATGTGAACTGAGTATCAGCCTACCTCGTTGATTCACTGCACAATCGGCAGGTAACAAGAGGTGTCTTATGCCATTGCAACTCAAAATTGTCAGCGACAACCGCGATCTCGTCGGTGACGACGTCGAGCGCGAGTTCGGCGAGGCCGGTGGATCAATCGGCCGTTCGCTGGTAAACGACTGGATCTTGCCGGACCCCGACCGGTATGTATCCGGGCGTCACGCGACTATTGACTACAAGGGTGGCATTTACTACATCCTCGACCACAGCAGCAACGGCGTCTATATCAACGACGAAGTTGAGCCGATAGGCAATGGCAACCCAAGGCGTCTGTTCGACGGCGATTACATCCGCATGGGCGATTTCGAGTTCGCCGTATCCGTCGACGCCGGAGAGAGTATTGCTGTGCCGCTCGATTCAGAGACGCCGCTGCGCGCAGTCGCCCCCGATAACATGCAGCAGTTTGTTGATGAAGACAGCCATGGTACCGATTTGAACCTGCTGGACGAGGAAGAAATCACCGGCGATGCAGCGTTCCAACGGGCGCTGTTCGGTGCCGGGTCGAGCAAACGCGGGCGCGCCGGCAAGCAGCCCGCGAAAGCGGCCAACGATGAAGGATCCATTTTAGCCAAGAAACCCGTGCCCGCTGCCGGGAAATCAAAACCAGCCGCCGAGCAGGACATTTTCAACGCATTCCTGGAAGGGCTTTGCATCAGCCCATCCGAAGTGCACCCGTCGACGGATCGCGCCGCGATGATGAAGACAGCCGGCACCACGATGCGCGAGTTGATCTTCGGGATTATCTCCTTGTTAACCAGTCGATCGAACCTGAAAAACGCGTTCCATCTCGACCAGACAACGTTGCTGCCGCGTCAAAACAATCCTTTGAAGTTCTCAAGAAATACAGATGACCTGCTGATGCAATTGCTACTCGGTACCGAGGGCGACTATCTTGGCGCCGGCGATGCGGTTCGGGAAGTTTGCCAGGATCTTCTGCATCACCAGAACGCATTCCTCGACGCAATGAACACGGCGTTCATCGAGTTTGCTGATCGCTTTGATCCGGACGAACTCGCTGACAACTTTGATCGTACGATGAACCGCAGTCAGCTTCTTGCGTTCCGCAAGAAATCCCAATACTGGGATCTTTACTGCAACCTGTACCCAATCATGACGGAGAAAGGCGGCGGACGTTTCCCACAGATGTTCGGTGAGGAGTTCGTGCGCGCTTACGAGCGGCAGGTTGCCGATTATCGTCGTCACGACCGCGGTACGCCGACGGCGGCCGAGAAACAGCAGCCAGCCGTCGATCCGGGGCTGGCCAAAACCCGCAGGCTCGACCAGTCTGACCGGGCACCCCGTACTCGCGACAAATCCGCCGGTGGCGCAGGCCAAAAGCCCGGTGAAGAGCCCAGGCACGACAAGACCGTCGAGATTCACCCCTTGGGCAAACTCAAAGCCTGAGCAGTATCGTCAGGAACGGTTCTGCCGGTTAGCGATGAGGCCTTCGACAACCGCCGGTTCCGCCAGCGTCGACGTGTCACCCAGATTACCAAAGTCGTCAGCGGCAACCTTCCGCAAAATACGGCGCATGATCTTGCCTGAACGGGTCTTCGGCAATCCCGGGGCCCATTGGATAAGATCCGGTTTCGCGATGGGACCGATTTCCTTGCGGACCCACTGTTGCAGCTCAGCGCGCAGCTCGTCAGTGGCTTCTACACCGCTCATCAAGGTCACGTACGCGTAGATACCCTGACCCTTGATGTCGTGCGGGTAGCCGACGACAGCCGCCTCCGCTACGTCTTTATGAGAAACCAGGGCACTTTCGACTTCTGCCGTACCCATGCGGTGGCCCGACACGTTAAGCACGTCATCGACGCGGCCGGTGATCCAGTAATAACCATCTTCATCGCGACGTACACCATCGCCGGTGAAATAGTTCCCCGGATACGTCGCGAAATAGGTTTCGAAAAAACGTTGATGATCGCCATACACCGTGCGCATCTGACCCGGCCAACTGTCGGTGATGATCAGGTTGCCCTCAACAGCTCCTTCCATGGTGTTGCCGTCAGCATCCACGATCTCAGGCTGTATGCCGAACAACGGTTTGGTTGCCGAGCCGGGCTTCAGATCCGTTACGCCCGGTAACGGGCTGATCAGAATGCCGCCAGTCTCCGTCTGCCACCACGTATCAACGATCGGACACCGTCCGTCGCCCACGACGTTGTAGTACCACTCCCAGGCTTCCGGGTTGATCGGCTCACCCACGGAGCCGAGCAACCGCAGACTCTTGCGCGACGTACGTTTCACGGGCTCTTCGCCCTCGCGCATCAACGCACGAATTGCGGTGGGCGCGGTGTAACAGATATTGACGTTGTGTTTGTCGCAGACCTCCCAGAAGCGCGACGGGCTCGGGTAATTGGGCACGCCCTCGAACATCAGCGTGATGGCACCGTTGGCCAGCGGTCCGTAGACGATATAGCTGTGCCCGGTGACCCAGCCTACGTCGGCCGTGCACCAGTACACATCGCCGGGGTGATAGTCGAAAACATACTCGTGCGTCATACTCGCGTACACGAGATAGCCGCCGGTGGTGTGCAGGACGCCTTTCGGCTTGCCCGTCGAACCTGACGTGTAGAGAATAAACAGCGGGTCTTCCGCATTCATTTCTTCGCACGGACAATCGGCGTCGACAGTCTCTTCGAGTTCGTGCAGCCAGGCATCGCGACCTTCAACCCAGTTGATGTCATTGCCGGTATTGCGCACGACCAGCACTTTCTCAAGTGTCGTCACCTCCGGACGAGCCGCTGCAGCGTCGACATTCGCTTTGAGCGGTATGCTCTTGCCACCACGCAATCCCTCATCCGCGGTGATCACAATATTGGATTCACAGTCATGAATACGTCCTGCCAGGGCATCGGGCGAGAACCCGCCGAACACGACCGAATGTACGGCGCCAATCCGCGCACAAGCGAGCATCGCAACGGCCGCTTCCGGAATCATCGGCATGTACAACGTAATGCGATCTCCCTTTTTGGCGCCCAACGTTTTGAGGGCATTGGCAAACTTGCTAACGCGCGCGTGCAGTTCGCGGTATGTGATTGTCAGATCGCGCTTCGGGTCATCGCCTTCCCAAATGATCGCAACATCGTCGCCCTTGCTTTCCAGGTGTCGGTCGACGC
>JBATID010000420.1:0-11631 GCA_049667545.1 Woeseiaceae bacterium | reverse complement strand
GGCTGGATCCCTCAACAATGAGGTTCGCTTCATCAAGGACGGTGTATCCTCGGATACTTGACTGAGAGATGCAATCCGGACGGCTCGAATCGGGGTCTGAGGCGGCCCCGGCACAAGCCAATAAACTACTTGATAAAAGTATTATAATACATTGTTTATAAACATTTTTTAGCATCATACAATCCGCCAGAACGGGTAGAACTGGCGCTCCATTGGATGACCCCGTTACCACAATTAGACGCCTGTCCGCGAAATAGTTTACGCCAAATCCGCAGCCATCAACTCCCGATTTCAGGGCTCATCGCGCCCGATCGGGCGTGCGGGATCGCGAATCCACTCACTCCAGGACCCGGCATACAGCCGTGGCGCTGAATACCCGGCCTCGGTGGCTGACAGCGCGAGATGACAGGCCGTGACTCCGGACCCGCACATCACCGCCCAGGCCTTTGTCTTGTCGTCGCCGAGGACCACGCCCCATAGCGCCTCGAGTTCCGCTGTCGACTTCCAGCGGCCATCCGCGGCCAGGCTCACTGAATAAGGCAGATTGTATGATCCCGGAATATGGCCCGCGACCGGGTCAATGGGCTCATGCTCACCGCGAAAACGCGCCGCATCCCGAGCATCGTACAAATTCAAGGTCCGGATACGCGCCTTGCTGCTGGCCAGTTCGTCCGTCGTTAGCAGCCAGTCGAGGCGCGGGCAGGCAACGAATTCGCATGGCGCGGACAGCTCTTCACCCCCGACCGTCGGGTTTGATAACTTCACCCAGCGTTCGAATCCACCGTCCAGCAAGCGCACCCGGGTATGACCGAGCCAGTGCAGCATCCACCACGCACGGGCTGCCACCGCTCCACTATTGCGGTCATACACCACCACGTCTGTCGTGTGACTGATGCCAAATTGCTTGCAGGTAGCGGCAAAGGTCTCGGGCTCAGGCAGCGGGTGGCGGCCCGAGTCGTGCGTAACGGGTGCCGCGAGATCGTCGTCAAGATCCGCGTACACGGCCCCCGGAATATGCGCGTCAAGATAGCTCCGGCGGCCGGCGCTGGTGTCGGCAAGGTCGAATCGGCAGTCGATAATGCGCAGGTCCGCTGCGCCGATTCGAGAAGATAGTTCTTCCACCGAAATGAGATTGCTATCGTGGGTCACAGTGCCTCCTGACAGTTGGTGGTATTGATCTTGTACATGCCCGTGTCGTCGTGGACAATACCCACCCGAAAGATCGCGCATGCCAATCTGGCGTCAGCACAACAACGGAGAACGAAGTGGACAAGATTCTCGTAGGCCTGAAACGGGTCGTTGACTATAACGTCCGGGTTCAGGTTAAAGGCGACGGTAGCGGTGTCGCAACCGACGGCGTCAAGATGAGCATTAATCCCTTTGATGAGATCGCGCTTGAAGAAGCCCTGCGCATCAGGGAACGTGGCGACGCTGCCGAGGTTGTGGTCGTGTCGATAGGTACTTCCGAGTCGCAGCAGCAACTCCGGACGGGGCTGGCAATGGGTGCTGATCGCGCCGTGCTTGTCGAGACGGGTGCGGAGCTTGATTCGCTGAGCGTTGCCCGAATTTTCAAGGCGCTGGTCGAACGGGAGAGTGCAGATCTCGTGATTCTCGGTAAACAGGCGATCGATAACGACAACAGCCAGACGGGCCAGATGTTGGCGGCAATCTGGGGGCGCCCGCAGGCCACATTCGCGTCCGAGATTGTGCTTGACGGGGACAAGGCGACAGTAACCCGCGAAGTCGACATCGGCCTTGAGACCATCGAAATCGACCTGCCGGCCGTTATCACGGTGGACCTGCGCCTGAACGAGCCGCGCTACGTCAAACTGCCCGATATTATGAAGGCCAAGAAGAAGCCACTCGAGCAGATCGCCCTGGCGGACCTGAATATCGAGCAAGGTCCTCCCCTTCAGGCAACAGCCTTTGAACCGCCGGCCGGACGGCAGCGCGGCATCATGGTTGATGATGTTCAGGCGTTGGTTGCTGCACTTAAAGATAAAGGACTGGTCTGATGACAAAAGTACTCGTAGTTGCCGAACACGACGGCGCAAACCTCAATCCGAGCACGGCGAAATGCGTGAGCTGTGCCGCCCAGTTTGACGGCGCAGAGATCGATATCGTCGTATTGGGTGCCAGTGTTGCAGCGGTCGCGGCGGAAGCTGCCGCGCTCAGCGGTGTCGGCCGCGTCCTGACGATTGAACGCGCGGAAAATACGCCCGCCCTCGCAGCTATCCTGGCGCCACAAGTCGTGGCGGTTGCCAGTGAGTACAGCCATGTCTTCGGGCCGTCAACCGCGTTTGGCAAGGACCTCATGCCGCACGTAGCTGCCCTCCTTGGCGTCAACCAGGTCAGCGACATCATGACTGTTATGGGCCCGCATCAGTTCCAGCGACCAATTTATGCCGGCAACGCGATCGTTACTGTAAGCGCACCGCCCGAGCACAAGGTTGTCGCAACGGTGCGCACCGCGTCTTACCAGGCGGCGGCCGGAGGTGGCGCAGCGCCGGTCGAAAGTGTCGCGGCTGACGCCGCGATTCCGCAACATACGCGCTTTGTCAGTGTCCAGACCGGACAGTCTGACCGCCCTGACCTGCAAACCGCGAGCAAGGTCGTCGCCGGCGGTCGCGCACTTGCCAGCGAGGAGAACTTCGCGTTGATCTATAAACTCGCGGACGCCCTTGGCGCCGGTGTTGGATCGACTCGAGCAGCAGTCGATGCCGGTTACGTGCCGCCGGAAACGCAGGTCGGACAAACCGGCCAGATTATTGCGCCGGACCTGTACATTGCCGTTGGTGTCTCGGGTGCCATTCAGCACGTTACCGGCATCAAGGACGCCGGTACGATAGTTGCGATCAACAAGGACGAAGAGGCCCCGATTTTCGAGATCGCCGATATCGGTCTGGTCGGCGACCTCTTCAAGATCGTGCCAGAGCTAACGGATGCCCTCGGCTAGCCCGTTTTTGGGACGGTGCACAAGAGGGCGGTAGTTTGCCCCCTCTTTGCACACGATTGCCGGGCTTATAACGCGTTCAGAATCGCCTCGGCCTTGCTGACCTCGAACTTGCCCGGCGCTTCGACGGCCACGTGCGTCGCCACGCCGTCGTTAACGACGATCGCAAAGCGCTGACCGCGCATGCCCATGCCAAATGCAGTGCCGTCCATCTCGAGCCCGAGGGCTTTCGCGTATTCGCCATTGCCGTCAGCAAGCATCATGACTTTGTCGCCGACGCCGCGATCCTTACCCCAGGCGTTCATTACGAAAACGTCGTTGACGGCCATGCAGGCGATCGTATCGACGCCCTTGCCGGTCAGATCAGCCGCGTGCTCGACAAATCCTGGCAAATGGTTCATTGAGCAGGTCGGCGTAAAAGCGCCGGGTACCGAGACGAGGACAACCTTCTTACCTGCAAATAGCTCGTCGGTCGACATTGCTCCGGGTCCTGCGTCGGTCATGATGCCGAACGTACCGGACGGCATTTTCTGGCCAGCTGAAATGGTCATTGATAATTACTCCTGTTTTGGTATTGAGTTTGTGGGCCCAATCAGCAATGATTTTTTGACCGGCCTCGTACGACCCAATTCTAGCAGGAAGATTATACCGATGGACTTTGCATTGACTGAAGAGCAGCAGCTGATTCAGGCAGCTGCCCGTGAATTTGCCCAGAATGAAATTGCGCCGATAGCGGCTGCTTTCGATGTGAGTGGCGAGTTTCCCACAGAGACCATTCGCCAGGCGGGTGAACTGGGTTTTATGGGCATTGAGATCCCGGAGGAATATGGCGGTTCCGGCCTCGACTCGATCAGTTACGTGTTGATGATGATCGAAATCTCGGCGGCCGACGCTGCTCACGGGACCATCGTGTCAGTCAACAACTCGCTATTTGGTGTGCCCCTGATGGACTTTGGCACCGAGGAGCAAAAGCAGAAATTCCTGCGGCCGGTTGCTTCCGGTGAAGTCAATGGCGCTTACGCACTGACCGAGCCGCAGTCCGGCTCCGATGCCGCCACGATGCGATCCCGCGCCGTGCGCTCGGCTGACGGCAGCAGTTATACGCTGAACGGCAAGAAAGCCTGGATTACATCCGGACCGGTGGCGCGCTACATGATCGTGTTTACACAAACGGCCGACACCGAGGGCAACGAACTCGGAATTTCGGCGTTTGTCATCGACACCAAGGAACCGGGCTTCAGGGAAGGCAAGACCGAGCCAAAGTTGGGTATTCGTGCGTCAGCAACGTGCGAGATCGAACTTGAAGACTACGTTTGTCCGGCTGCAAACCGCATCGGCAAAGAAGGTGAGGGTTTCAAGATTGCCCTGACTGTACTGGACGCCGGTCGTGTCGGTGTCGCCGCGCAGGCTGTCGGTATCGCGCAGGCGGCTTACGAGGCTGCGGTCGAGTATTCTCGCGAACGTAAGGCGTTTGGCTCTGCTATAGGCAGCTTCCAGGCTATCCAGGGAAAGATCGCCGATATGAAAATGCGCCTCGAGGCGGCCCGGCTCCTGACGCTGGAAGCGGCCTGGGCAAAACAGCGGGCCAAGGCCAGCGGCGCGCGCAATACCCTGAAGTCCAGTATCGCCAAGCTCTTTGCCTCAGAAGCCGCAATGTTCATAACGCACCAGGCGCTGCAGATTCATGGCGGCATGGGGTACAGCAAGGAACTACCGTTAGAACGCTATTTCCGCGATGCAAAAATTACGGAGATCTACGAAGGCACCAGCGAGATCCAGCGCATGGTTATCGGGCGTGCCGAAACGGGTCTGCGCTAGGTTCGCGCCGCAGGAGCGCGCCTTGTGCGCGCGAGGTCACCCGCAGGGCAGCCTCCTGCTGTCGATACTCAATAGTCATTCTCAGCGACATGCACAACCAGTCCGTCCAGCGCATCGGATATTTCGATCTGGCAAGTCAGCCGACTGTTGTTCTTACGCTCAAAAGCGGCGTCCAGCATGCTGTCTTCCATGTCGTCCATTGGTGGCATCTTGTCGAGCCAGGCTTCATCAATATAGCTGTGACAGGTGGCACAGGCGCAGGCGCCGCCACACTCCGCAACGATTCCCTCTATCTCATTGTTGATGGCCCCTTCCATCACGCTGTAGCCGTTTTCGACGTCTACCTCGTGTCGGGTCCCATCCGGAGTGATGTATGTAATCTTGGGCATTGGAACTTTCCACAATTAATCGGCGCGCAATTTTAGGGGCGTTGACCGCTTCCGGTCAACGCCCCTGCTGATAATCGGATAAAAAGTCAGACCCTGGAAGGGCTAGGCACGGCTCTTGGCTTTCTTCTCTTCGAGCTGCTGGCGCTTCTTCTGCGCCGCTTCCTCCGCCAGGCTAATTTGTCGATTACGCTCTATATCCGCGTCGATCACGCTGATCCACTGTCCTGCGGTGCGAGCGGAGCGAGGCGTTTTTGCTGCCTGGTTAAACGCCGCTTTTGCATCACTGTAACGCTTCAGGTTGTAGAGGCACATGCCCATCGAGATTTGCAGGTTATCCGGGCTCTTCAGGCCGCCTTTGCGAATGGCATCGTTCGCGGATGAAACACACGCACCATAATCGCCCGTATTCAGATAAGCATTCGCCAGTCGATGATTCAGGTCACCATCCGAGGACAACCTGGCTGCCTCGGTGAGCGCAGGGATAGCTTTCTCGTCTTCCTGGGCAAGCGTCCATGCCTGCGACAACAACCGGTAGTGTTTCTCACTTTTCTGCACCACACCGGCATTCATCTTCTCTTCCAGTAGTGTTGCAGCTTTGTAAGGAACCTCTGCTTGCAGGTAAAGCTGGGCCATCGTCACAAATTCGGTGTCTTTCTCGAGCATGCCCTGCGTATGCGCCGCATCATAAGCGTAGATCAGTTTCTCGTCTTCACCGAGTTCGGTATACGCGCCTGCCAGCGACTTCCAGTAGCGCGCTTTTGGCCAGTTCTGCAGCAAGATCTTCTGGATATCGCGGACCTTGGCGTAATTCTCCTGTTGGAAATAGGCAAAATTCAGCAAGCCGTACCAGTCTTCTTTTACCGGATTGCCGCGTTCCCTGGCAACACGCATGGCGTTTTCGATCGGGGAAATCATCTCTCCGTAACGATTGAGGTTATACAGAATCTGCGCCCTTAGGATAAAGGGCTCAGGTGCCGGGTTGGACTCCATCGTGAACCACTTATCCAGACGTGCCAGCGCTTTTGGGTACTGCTCTTCCATCGTCAGAAGCTGGGCCACCGTGTACGTCGTCTGTTTCGCCATTTGCTCTTCGAGCGTAGGTATGGCGAGCATTTTTTCGTAGGTACGGATCGCGTTGCCGACGTCGTCCTTGTTGTAGTAGACGAATCCGAGATAATTAAGGACATTAGCCTGCTCGTATTCGGTCAGCTTGTCGGGGTTGTAAAGACTATTGAGCGACTTCAAAGCACCGTTGTAATCCTTTGCGTCAACCAGCTCCTGCGCTTTCTGGATTTTCTCGTAGACTTCCTTGCTGACTGCCTGCGCCTGCTTGGTCTTCGTCTTGTCGCGGTCTTCGTCGGTCGCCCTTTGACTCTGAGCGCTGGCAGTGCCGACAGCCAGAACGCCCACCATCAGCGCCAGGCAAAAACGGGTAGCAATTCCGTGTTTGATTCTGATATTCATGTCAAAAAGAAACCCTCTGTCGGTGCATAAGCAATAGCTTGTCTCGCTCAATCAATACGATCATTATTCCTCGAGCTGGAATGAAATACGGGTTTTCACGCCCGGCACCTCTACCGGTACGCCATCGACCACTCGCGGTTTGTATTTGAACTTCAGCACGGCACTGATGGCCGCACGTTCAAACAGGCTGCTCGACGACTGCAGCACAATCGGATCCTTGACGGTTCCTGCTGTAGTGACAGTGAAACTCATGTCTACAAAGCCCTCCAGGCCGCGGGATAAAGCACGGGCGGGATACACGGGCGCCACGCGTACAATTGGCAAATAGTCGCCCTCGGCAATGTTCATGGCACCCGGACCACCGATATCTGTATTTGCCTGGACCGTCGGCGCTGCGACCGAAATAGTCGGCGCATCCGGATCGATGTTGTCCATCTCCTGCGGCGGTGTTTCTGGCGGCGTTTCCGGCGGTTTCGGCGGCTTCTCGGGGGTCAGGTCTTCTGTGTTGATGTTTTCGTTGCGCTTTACACGAACGAATTCCAGTTTCGCCCGGTCACGAGGCTTGGTCAGCGCGGCCTTACCTGTCACGATGAGTAATTGCATAACGAACAACAGACTCAACGTCACGACCGTGCCGATCACAATCGAAAAAACATAACGACCTATCATGCTCTAACTCTCCTCAGCGGGCGCTGCCTTAAATTCCGGCGCCTCCCGACCTTACCTTTTTGACTACCGTGCGAAAGCTGGGTTCCTACTTATTGTCGGTGGCGATTGACACATTCTTGACCCCTGCCGCTTTGGCCGCTTCCATAACCGTCACGAGCGTGGCATGGGTTGATTCTTCATCAGCCTGAATGACGATAGAGCCTTTCGGGTTTTCAGCGTGTAAGCGTTCGAGCAGGCTACGCACCGCGCGCGGGTCTCTTTTCTGACGATCGATCCAGATGTCATCGTTCGGACTGATAGCAATCAAGATCGAGGCGTCATCCTGGCTCTCGGCGGTCACGGTATCGGGCCGCTCCACTTGTATGCCAGCTTCCTTGATAAAGGTCGCGGTGACAATAAAGAAGATCAACATGATAAAAACGACGTCAAGCATTGGCGTCAAATTGATCTCGTTCTCTTCCTCTTCCTGGTGCATCGACCGATTTTTCTTTCGCATTAATCTAGTCCTGTTGAGCTGCGCTCATTTCCGGGCAGCTATTGGGCTATTGAGATGTTATAGACGCCCGCGTTACGCGACGAGTCCATCACCGTCACCAGCATTTTGTTAGTCGAAGCCTTGTCCGCTCTTATCACCACAGAACCCTGCGGATTCTCCGCATGCATACGCTCAATATTTGCACGCAGAGCCCGCGGGTCGATCAGCCGACGATCAATCCAGATTTCGTCATTTGCATTGATCACAACAAGAATGTTGGCGTTTTCCGGCTTGCTCTCCGTTACCGGGGCATCGGGTCTATTCACATCAATCCCGGATTCCTTGATAAAGGATGCCGTAACGATGAAAAAGATGAGCATGATAAACACGACGTCAAGCATCGGCGTCAGGTTGATCTCATTGTCATCCTCGTCGGCATGTATGTCATCCAGATGTTTGCGCATCGTGAGTGTCCTTTAGTGATCCATCGTAAGCGAATCCTCGAGGAACTCGACTTCACGCGCCGCTCGGCGGGTTAACAGGGTGACCAGCAGTACGCCTGAGAGCGCGCCAACCATGCCGGCCATGGTCGGCACGGTTGCCTGCGAGACGCCGGCTGCCATGGCCCGAACATTGCCGGATCCGGAAACGGCCATCACCTGGAACACGCTGATCATGCCTGTCACGGTGCCGAGAAGTCCCAGCAACGGGCACAGTGCGACCAGCGTCTGAATCATGTTGATACCCTTGTGGGTGGCTTCACTGAACTGCGAAATCATCAACTCGCGAATCTGCGCCGCATTCCAGGAACGGCGCTCGGTGCGTGACTCCCAATTGTCATGAATCTGGCGGGACATTGCATTCATCGACGTGCGGAAATACAGAAGCCGCTCGGTGATGAGGACCCACATCAGAAATATGGTCACGGCGATGACCCGGAGCACCGGGCCACCCAGACTCATGAAGTCTCGTATCGCTTCGAAGCTATCTGCAATCCAAAGCATGTCGACTCCTTGTCGCGTTAGCCTTTCCGTTCGGAGTGCTGAGCCACAAGGCCAGCGCTCTGAGACTGAAGGACATTGATGATCTTGCGACTCTGGCCACTCACCACCGTGTGCAGCAAGACCATCGGGATAGCCACAACCAGACCGAGTACCGTCGTCATCAATGCCTGCGAGATGCCGCCGGCCATCATCTTCGGATCGCCGGCACCGTACAGTGTGATCACCTGGAAGGTCTTGATCATACCGGTGACAGTTCCGAGCAGTCCCATGAGCGGCGCCACTGCGGCAACCACCTTGATAAAGAGCAACCCCTTGGTAAGCGACGGCATTTCCTTCAGAGCCGCCTCACTCAGTTTGAGTTCCATGGTCTCGGTGTCCGCCCCCTTGTTGCTTTCGTAAGCAGCAAGAACCCGGCCCAACGGATTGTCGGTGCTGGCCGTGTCGCGCTTCAGCTGCGCCGCGACCTTGCGGCTGGCACTTGTAAGCGCAAACCAGCGCGCTATTGCAATCAGGAGGCCGATGATGCCAAGAGCAATAATGCAGTAGCCGACGATGCCGCCCTGCTCGATGCGATCTCGCAGGGTTGGTGATTCGACCAGCAATCCGAGGATGCCACCGCGAGTTACGTCAAGACCGAATTCAACGCTGCCGCCGTCCGCAGACATCATCGCATCCGTTGTGCTCAGGTAGCGGCCTTCGGGCTGGCGAACCAACTCGGAGATCGAGCCTTCGCCCGGGTTGTACTCGAGATAGCCATTATCGGAGACCAGGTTAAAGGTGCCGACGCGAATGACCTCGGTTTCACCCTGCTGCCCATCCGCTCTTGTCACCATGTGATTGAAGCGCACAACGCGACCGGATTCGTAGACTTCCTGCTGCAGCATGCGCCACAGCTCTTCGATATCCTCGATGGATGCGAGGCTGCTGGCACCGGCCATTTTATCGCCAAGCGCAAACAGGAACTTGTCGCGGTCCGGATACTGGATGTCAGTCAAAGAGGCATTGAAGCGGCCCTGTGCGTCACCGGCGACGGTTTGCAGCACGCCGAATAGCTCTTTCAAGGCGCCAAGCCGCTCGTCCAGAGCTGCCCGGGCAGTGATGATGCCCTGCTGGTTTTTCTCGAAGGTCTGCTCCAGATTCGAACTCGTATTTTCCTGACGCGTACGTTCCGCACGCGCCTGGTTCAACAGCGACTGCTGCTGGTTCTTATTCTGGGTGAAAGCCGCTTCTCGTTGTCTCGCCTCACGCGAGTCACGGGCCTGTCCTTGTTCGATGAGTTTGAGCAGTTCGCCCATGCTGCGAGCGTCATCCTGCGCGCTCGCCGTTCCCACAAAACCAAGACTGAGTAGTCCGGCAGCGATGATGAGTGTAATACGTTTCATTTAAGAAGCCTCCGCTGCTGGAACCGGAACAATTATGAGCTCAGGCGCAATCAGCTGCCTGGCCATCCGAAGCCCCTTGCGAACTTCGTTACGCGCTGAATCATCAATGACCCAGTCGCGGGCAGCATTGTCCCAGCGACCAGTGACTTTGGTGTCATCTGACTGGAAATAGAGTCCAATGCGGCCGATACGCAACATGTTGAAAGCCCGCGTTTCACCGTCGATCGTCAATGACTGCTCATAGAACTCGGATGAAGTGCCGTAATCATTCTCGATCTGGAAAGCCTCCATCACCTTGCGAAATTTCTCCGCAACGCTGACATCGGAGCGCTCCATGATGCCCTTGAGATCCTCGACGCGCTTGGTGCGCTCTGCCATCAGGAACGGCACATCAAGCTTCACCGACTGATCGAGCCCATCAATCATGCGCTCCATTAGCGGGAAAATCTGGCGATTGATGACGTCGATCTGGTCCATCGACAATGCGATGTCTTCCAGAACGGCACTTTGGCCTTCGACCTGAGCCGCCATCAGGCGGTTGTAAACCTTAAGGCCGTCGATTTCTTTGTTTATCGCCCGATACTGGTCTTCGAGAGAACGGGTGCCTTCAACGATCTTGTTGATCCGCTCCTGCGATTGTTGAGCCAGGTTTAATCGTCGTTGATCAGCCTGCAAGACCTGATCAACTGTCTGGGCGAAAACGCTGCCGGAAATCGCAATAACCGTCGTTGCGAAAAACGCTGCGGTAATGCGCCGACTGCTGCTTATGCACCGATTCATGAACGCTCCTTAAAGTCGTAATGTTATTAAAATCTGCTCCAGAGGGATGCAGTGTCTCCGATGGATGGTTGCACTTTGGTTCGTTGGCTGTTCCGAAATCCGATGCGGACTTCCCCTGCCATTTATTTCTATTGATTTTGCAAGTTCCCCTGATACTTACGCGGCAAGAATAACACATGCTTGCAGGATCGCCAGCCCAACAACAACAACAGATGTCGCCATGGGCGTGCGCCCGTTGCTTCACGCTCTCCGGAAGAAATAATTCTTCTCTTTTAGTAGCTTAGCGCGCCTTCTTAAGAAATACTCTTTGGTAACAGTCGTAACTGATTAAACAACGGTTGACATCACCGGGGCGTTAAAACATTATTCGGCGCTATGAAACTCACTCAGAATATTGCGCTTCCGGCTGTCGTATTCCGACTTGCTCTGCTGCTTCGCAGGGGGCATCGCGGGTAGCGCGTATCCATTTTCTGGACATCGTAAACCCCGCATCCAAGAGGATAGTGGGGTTTTTTATTATTTAGATATTGCATCAGGCTTGAGGAAACACCATGCAAATGTACTCGGAAGCAGACGTCGACATCTCCACCTTGGCGGATCGCCAGGTCACCATTCTCGGCTATGGCAGCCAGGGCCGCGCGCACGCGCTCAACTTGAAGGACAGTGGTTTTAACGTTGTCGTGGGCTTGCGGAGCAC
>JBATID010000419.1:0-7021 GCA_049667545.1 Woeseiaceae bacterium | reverse complement strand
AGGCGCTGGAATTGATGCGGCAGGACGCCGAAGTTGCCGAAGAGTATGACCCCGCGGCAACCTAGAGAGTCAGGCTGAAAGCGCCTTGATGCGGGCGTTAAGGCGGCTCTTGTGACGAGCGGCTTTGTTCTTGGTGACGATGCCCTTGTTGATCATGCGGTCGATCACGGGTACCGCGTCCTTGTAGGCAGTTGCCGCTGCGGTTTTGTCACCGGCATCGCAGGCATTGACGACGCCCTTGATCTTGGTACGCATCAGGGAACGCAGGCCCATATTGTGCTTGCGAGTCTTTTCCGCCTGACGGGCGCGTTTTCTGGCTTGTTTAATGTTTGCCACTGGGTTTTCCGTGTCCTGCTCTCAAAGAGCCGCGTATTATTCGTGCCCGGGGCGAGATTGTCAATGAATACCGGCAGAGGCGCGGGATGCAACCGCGCGCACGGGCTAAATCACTGATTTTATGACTTTATTTAGGCTAAACTCGTCGCTCAGATGACGACCAAAAAACGCATTTCCGGACTGCAATTGGCCATCAAGACGTCGGTCGTCAGTGGCATGACCCTGATTTCCAGAATTCTCGGCCTGGTTCGCGACATCGTCTTTGCCCGCTACTTCGGCGCATCGCTGGTCATGGATGCTTTCCTGGTGGCCAATCGCATCCCCAACATGCTGCGACGTTTTTTTGCCGAAGGGGCGTTTTCCGCCGGATTCGTGCCAGTCATGGCGCGTTATCGCGAAAAGCACGACCATGAAGAAGCACGCGAATTTGTCGATGCCATCGCCGGCACATTCGGCATTATCCTGTTTCTGATAACGCTGGCGGGTGTGATCGCCGCACCGTTGCTGGTAGCTGTCGTGGCGCCCGGGTTCATCGGCGACGATGGCCGCTTTGAGCTCGCGACACTGATGTTGCGATTCACGTTTCCCTACTTGTTTTTTGTGTCCCTGACAGCATTTGCCGGCGGCATACTCAATACTTACGGCCGCTTTGGTGTACCGGCATTTACGCCGGTGTTGCTAAATGTCGTGCTGATCAGCGCGGCCATCTGGCTCTCACCGCATCTCGATGAGCCCGGGATGGCCCTCGCGTACGCGGTGTTTGTCGCCGGGATCGTACAGCTGCTGTTTCAGCTGCCGTTCCTGGCGCAAATTCACGCATTGCCGCGCCCAAAGTGGGCGATCGCGCATGAAGGTGTCGCGCGGGCGATGAAGCTGATGTTGCCGGCTATCTTCGGTTCTTCGGTGGCGCAAATTAACGTTCTGGTGGGCGGCATCATTGCGTCGATGCTTGGCGTCGGCAAGATCAGCTTGCTGTATTACTCGGACCGGCTGATGGAGTTTCCCCTGGGGCTATTCGGTATCGCATTGGCGACCGTCACGTTACCGTATCTGTCGCGACAATACGCCAGCGACTCGCACGACGAATTCTCGGCGACCCTCGACTGGTCGATGCGGCTCGTCACGCTAATTGCTGTGCCCGCGGCCGCGGGCCTTATCGTGCTGGCGGACCCGCTGGTGGCAACCCTGTTCTTCGGCGGAGAGTTCACCGCTCAGGATGTGCATTTGACGGCACTGGCGCTGCAGGCGTTTGCCATAGGTCTTGTCGGTTTTTCGTTTGTAAAGGTCCTGGCGCCCGCTTACTTTTCCCGCGAGGATACGCGCACGCCGGTGAAGATCGGGCTCATTGCACTGGCAGTAAATTTTTGTCTGAGCATCGTGCTCGCGTGGTACCTGACTGCCATAGGTTTTGCCGGCAGCCATGCCGGACTGGCGCTGGCAATTTCGGTTGCGGCTCTGCTCAATGCCGCGCTGCTTTATCGTGGACTCAGGCGAGATGGTGTCGTGCGACATTCGTCCGGCTGGCCAGCACTGCTGCTGCGTATCCTGGTTGCGAGTCTTGCGATGTGCGCCGTGCTTTGGTGGCTGCACGCCCCGACAGCCTGGTGGCTGGACGCCGGTTCAGGGCAACGCGTTTATCGACTCACAATCTCGGTAGTCGCGGGCGCAGCAGTCTATTTCCTGGCGCTGCTGCTGACGGGCATGCGGCTGTCCCAGTTCAGAATGGGCGTGCGCTAGCATGCGTCTCGTCCGGCATCTTGACGATCTTTCGCAGCGGCAGGTAGCCAATGGGAGCGTTGTCACAATCGGATCCTACGACGGTCTGCACCTCGGCCATGAACAGCTCCTCAGCCGAGTGCTAGATGAGTCGGTTACAGCCGGTGTACCGTCGATCGTCATGAGTTTTGAGCCCACGCCAAAAGAGTTCTTCTCGGCGGCTAGCCCACCGGCGCGGTTGATGCGGTTTCGCGAAAAATTCGAGGCGCTCGCGGCGCATGGCATCGATATTTTCTATTGCCCGCGATTCGCTGCCTCCATGCGCGGCATCGCGGCAGATACCTTTATTCGGCGTATTCTCGTGCATGGGTTGAACGTGCGGCATATTGTTGTTGGTGACGATTTTCAGTTCGCGAGCAAGCGCGCAGGTACCGTCGAGCATTTGCTGCGCGCTAGCAAGGCCCTGGACTATCGTGTCGAGCAGGTTCCCAGCATTATTGTTGACGACGTACGCGTAAGCAGTACAGCGATTCGTGAGGCGCTGGCTGCCGGAAACGTGTCGCGGGCGAACGCGCTGCTTGGCCGGCCATATCGCATGTCGGGCAAGGTCATAAAAGGCCGTCAGGTCGGGCGCTCCCTGGGATACGCGACGGCGAATGTGGATCTCAGGCGACGCCAGAGCGCGGTACTCGGCATCTATGCTGTTCGGGTGCGCGGCCTCGGACACGGGCCGATTGATGGCGTTGCCAGCGTGGGAACCCGTCCCACGTTCGATCTTCGCAAGCCGTTACTGGAAGTTCACCTCTTTGATTTTGATGATGAAATCTACGGGAAGTACATTCATGTGGACTTCATTGAGCACCTTCGAGACGAAGAGAAATTTTCATCGGTCGACGAATTGGTTGCGCAGATGGACATTGACGCCGAAAATGCACGATCAGTGTTAGGCCTAACTGCAGACAACAGGAATTCATAAGTGACCAGTAGCGACATCGACAAGAATCCCGGGAGCTCGAGGTTTTTCACCTGGATGGTTGTCGCTCTGATTATTGCTGTCGTCGACCAGCTGACGAAGTTGGCCATTATTGAGTGGATACCGCTGTATGATCGCGTGCCGCTGAATTCGTTCATAAACCTTACGCATCAGAAGAACACGGGAGCAGCGTTCAGTTTTCTTGCCGATGCCGGCGGCTGGCAGCGATGGTTCTTCGTGGTACTTGCAACGGGTGTCAGTGTCGTCATTGCGATCTGGATATGGCGCATTCGCAATACCGGGCAGGCTATCTTGAGCGCAGGCCTGGCCCTGGTGCTGGGGGGGGCGGTCGGCAACCTGATCGATCGAATCCTGCTCGGTCACGTCACAGATTTTTTCCAGGTCTGGTTCGGCAACTGGGCGTTCCCGTCTTTTAATGTGGCGGATGCCGGAATATCGGTTGGCGCCGCGCTATTGATTATCGATGCGCTGTTCTTTTCGGGAAAAGAGCAAAAAGAGTAACTAGCGCGTTCTGGTCCAGCAGTCGGTGTCCGGTTCCGACGTCTTCTGACCGCGTGCGTCTATTTTGAAGAGATTGCACTTGCCTGCCTCGGCATCCACCGGTATGTAGTCGGCCTCGGCAATGAAATTGCTGGCATCCGCCGAAACAATTCGCACCGAAAAGGTACCCGAATCCGTCGTATAAGGGTCCCCGTTGAAACCGAGAACCGTCAGGTCAGTCGTGAAGATATTATTTTGCAGGTAATACTTCTCCTGGTTTGTGGCGATCTTCAGCAGTGCCGCGCGTGCTTCGGTACGTTTCGCACGCGCCACAAACTCCCGGTAGTTCGGATAGGCTATGGTGGCGAGAATGCCAATGATCACAACTACGATCATGAGTTCCATGAGCGTGACGCCACGCATAGTTCGGCGCATCTGCATTTCGTTTGCTTCCTGTATCGTCGCAACGACGAGTAGAGAATGGCTATTCTATGCCATCCTGCGTCCAAAGGGTGCGCACTGGTCTCGGCCTGAATCCGGGATCGAAGCACTCTGCGCCCACGCAACCGATCGGTGGCGGTGCACATTCCGCGCCCTCGCATTCGTCCGGATCATTCGGGCTCGGGAACAGGAATTGTGCGGACGGTGCTATGCCACCCTGTTTTAGTTCGGTGACACGTTCGCTGTCGGCGAGTTCGTCCGTGACCGTGCTGATGTCCAACACGATGGGATCGCCATTGAGGATGCTCATGCGGTACAGGAAGTTCCTGCCGACTGTGACCGTGCAATCGTCAGCGGCAACCGTATCGGGCGAGAATGCTACGAAGAACACTTCGCCATCAAAGATCGATGAATTCGACAACACCATTTGCGATGCCGGCAGCGTGAATTTCCAGCCGCGGTCGCCTGCCGCAACAACGGCCTGAGTTCTGCCGCTTACCTCTACGAAATCAGTGTCTGTGGCGATGTCATAGCTACTGTAGTCGTCCCTGGAGAGACGATTGAAAACGGCTGGATCCCTGAATGAATAAAAAGCGTCGACGGCGCTGGTGTTCAGCGGGTGGGCACGGTACCCGGTGCCAACATTAATCGACAGGAAGCGCCGGTTTTGTGCCGCATCCAGAAACAGTGCTACGTCCGGTGAGTTATAAACGCGCCGTGTCTCTGTTGCCGACGGTGAATCGATGCCCTCGGCTCCGATCTGCGCAATAACCCCGCCATTGACCAGCGATGCAGCCGGTTCACCGCCAAAAATGTCAAAACGCCAGATCTGGCCGCCGACGTCTGCCGCATACATGCGATCAGCGTACCTGTCGCCGTCCAGATCAATGACCCGAATCTGTGAGGGAATGGCGCGCGTCATGTCATCGAGAATCAGGTCGGCATCCATATCGCGGCCGGCGCGCCAGACTTCCGCACCTGTCTTCAGATTAAGCATGATGACGCCGGCGCCGGAATTGTCGTCTGTCGCCGGGAATGTTGGCGTATCGTGCACCGGGTCGTAACCGGCACCGATAATGACAACAGCATTGTCGTCATCGAGACTGTCATCATCCACATTGACGCGCGTGATCGTCGGTCGTGACCAGCTTTGTCCCATGCCCGGGCGACTGACGTTCCACAACAGTTTAGGGTTGTTCTTGTCAGTGACATCCAACGCGTAATAGGAAGAGCCACCGCGGCGCATGCCAAACACGATGTATGCAAAGTCAGTGCCGTCGATCACGCCATTATCGTCGCGATCCAGGAACACCGGTACAACGTCGCCATCGATACCGTAGCTCTTGTACTGGGCGCTCGGGTTGAATAACAAGGCGGCCGATCGAGGCAGCAGTTCGTTCGGAATGAAGGACCAGAGTTCCTCGCCCGACTGCGCATCGATCGCGTGCAAATAACCGTCATTGGTCGCCATGTACACGACGATGTCCTCGCTGCCGGGTTCGCCGCCATAGAACATCGTGGCCGGCTGCGAATGCAGTGGATCGCCCATCGAGTTGCGCTGAACGTCTGCGTCAAGAATGTCGGCGCCGCGCAGCCAGCCGATCATCTCTTCGACGGTCGGTTCCCCGGCGGCGCCATTCAGACCGAAATCCGCTATCGAGTACGCGGCCGCATTGGCTGGCGAAAGCGCATTGCTCAGGGCTGTGAGGTCAGCATCGCCATTGTTGGTGTAAAGCTTACGAGCTGCGGGTGTCGGTAACCTGTTGGCAGCGCCGCCGAGTTCCACGTTCGGGCCGTCTTCGATATCGCTGTCGGTCCAGAAACTGCGCGAAGAACCGGAAAAGAATCCGGTCAGCGGGTCGACAGCGGGATTGCCGTCGGCGTCGACAATCTCAACCTCAACAGTGGAATTGCCGTCGTCGTCGACAACCGTAACGCTGCTCAGGCGGTACTTCTTGAGGTTGCCCGGCCAGCGGAAATTGACATCTGAACGAAAAACCGACAAGTACAGATCGTTCAGGTTCTGCGTGCGATTGAAGGCGTTGACGGCGACGGCCGGCGCGGTAAATGCCAGGTCCTGCTTGTTTGCTTCAGTGAAAATTTTCAGTAGTGCGCGCGAGAGCTTTTCCGCGTCGTCAGCCAGAAAGTAATCGCCACCGGATAATTCTGCCGCCTGTTTGAGGATCGGCAGGTCAACCGTGAAACCGATGGTATGCGTGGTGACGAACTGGTCACCGTCCTGAATCGATGACAGATCGGGGATGGAAAGGTACTCGGTAATGTCGTCGAGACAGTCGCCTTCGGCAGTACCAGTGCAGGCCGTGCGCCCGCCGAGCTTGTCGGAGAACCCGGGCAGCGTCGGCGCGAGCAGCGGCGTGTCGAGATCGTCAACCGGCTCACCATCGGTCAGCAGTACGTTGAAATTCCTGGAGCAGGCCGGACTGGTCGGTGCGAGGTATTTCTCGGGCTCGGTGGTGAGCAGTGCGGCAGGATCAGTGGGGAAATCGTTGATTCTCTCGCCGAACCAGGCGTCCTCACCCAGCCAATAAAGTGCGGCTTCGTACATGGTTTCCGAGAGCGGCGTCAAAAGGTCTGGCTGAATGCCGTCGACGACGGCCTCGAGCGCGTCCCGATTGCTGTCGAGATCGGTCATCGCTTTAATAACCGGTCCGCCGGAATCCGAATTGAAGCGCATGATGCCGATGTTGGCGTTGTTAATGGAGTTCATTGCGGCCTTGGTGGCCACCTTGACGATGTCCAGGCGAGACAGGTCAACCAGCTCAGGATTAGCGAGCCAGTTCAGGTATTTACCGTCAAAAATCGTATAGCTTTCCGACGCCGGGTAGCTGCCCCAGGCCAGTTCGAAATCCACATTGTCCGTGTACGGAGATACATCGGTGCCGGCCTGCGCGTAGACCGCACTGCCCGATCCGTCGATACCGGAATCTTCCTGACATTCCACCTGCTCGGTCGAATAGCCGGCTGCCAGCGTCCGCCAGCTGCTCGCATCGGTCAGATCAGAGCGGTACTGCACCAAAACGCCCTGGTATACGC
>JBATID010000418.1:0-2761 GCA_049667545.1 Woeseiaceae bacterium | reverse complement strand
GATTGAGGGTGCGACCTACGCGCAACTCGAAAAACTCATTCCCAACGCCTATTACGTCACCATCGGAACGCGTTCGCGCGACGGAAAATCGCTCGTCGCGGTAAATACCGGGCCGAAAGACCCCGGGTCCTACTATCTTCTTCATAACGGCGAGTTCAAGTTTGTTGGCAGTCGCCAACCCTTACTCGACAGCGAACAGCTGGCCGATGTGCGATACATCACCTATGAGGCGCGTGACGGCAGAGAAATTCCAGCCTATGTGACAGTGCCAAACGGCGAGGGACCGTTCCCGCTCGTGGTGATGCCGCACGGTGGGCCTCAGGTCAGCGAAGTTGTTGTATATGACGAGTGGGCGCAGATGTTGGCAAATAATGGCTATATGGTGTTGCAGCCGCAATATCGTATGTCCCTGGGTTACGGCATGGAGCATTTCACCAGCGCCTTCGTCAATGGCAGCGAGGCTGGCCGCAAGATGCAGGACGATAAGGACGATGGGGCGTTGCATCTCGTTGAAGAGGGCCTGGTTGATCCGGATCGTATCGCCATGTTCGGATGGTCCTACGGTGGTTATGCGGCCCTGATTGCCGCGTCAAGAACGCCGCAGATCTACCAGTGTGTTATTGCGGGGGCTGCTGTCAGTAACCAGCGTCGTCAAGGGAACGAGTACGGCAACGCTTCGAAGGGCAGGGACAAGATTTGGCAAGACACTTATCGAAACGGTTCCGTGGAGCCAACCGAAGAAGTCGAGAAGGTGAACGTACCAATTTTGCTGGTGCATGGCAGCGTAGACCAGCGCGTGCGGCCGCGCCAGGCAAAGATGTATCTGAAGGAACTGGAGAAGAATGGCAAGCCATACAAAATGCTGTGGCTGGACGGTGCCGATCATTTTTCCAACACGCTGTTCTACGAGCACCAGATTGAACTCTATGAGTCCATGATCGACTTCCTGGCGAACGACTGCGGCATGCAGCCGCAATTGCGGGCGAGCTCGTCCGACTAGGGTACGCGGCGTCTAGAACATCTCGCTGGGGCCCGGCGCATCGTCGCTGGGCTTCTCGCGACTCTTGATGTAATCGCCGGTGATCATGCTGTCGTAGCTCAAACCCGGTCCGACCATCGGGTAAACGCCGGCGTCGCGGTCAATAATCACTTCGAGAAAAGCCGGCCCATCGAAGGCCATGAAGTCCTTCACGATGGTCTCGAGGTCTGCTTTCTTATCCAGTCGTTTGGCGAATTTGAAACCGTCGGCTTCGGCGGCTTTTACGAAGTCCTTGCTGTGCAGCGACTTGTCGCTGCCGGACATGCGGCCACCAAAATACAGGTGCTGCCACTGGCGCACCATGCCGTCACCGAAGTTGTTCAGCACAATCACTTTGACCGGCAGGTTGTATGTGGTCACTGTTTCCAGTTCGCCGATGTTCATGCGGATGCTGCCATCACCATCGATATCGATAACGGTACGTTCCGGCCGCGCAAACTGCGCGCCGATCGCCGCCGGCAGCCCAAAGCCCATGGTGCCCATGCTGCCGGATGTCAGCCATAAACGCGGCTCACGGTAGTCGAAATACTGCGCCGCCCACATCTGGTGCTGGCCGACGCCCGTCGAGATGATGGCCTCGCCCTTGGTGTGCTTGTTAATTTCTTCGATGACGGCGTACGGCTGAATGAGCTTCGAGTCTCGATCGTAGTTGAGCGCGTATTTTTCCTTGAGCTCGGCGATCTCCTCGTGCCAGCGATCGAAAGACTTCGAAAACTTGATGCGACGCCCATACGCAAGCAGGTCGGTGAGGTCGCGTTCAAGCATGCCAACGTGATGCCAGTCGACACGCTTAACTTTGCCGATCTCGGCGAAATCGACGTCGAAGTGGGCGATATTTTTTGCTTTCGGGCCGAACAGTGCGGGGTTGCCAGCAACGCGGTCATCAAAGCGCGCGCCGGTCGTGATAATGAAGTCACAGTCCTCAACCGCATAGTTTGCCGAGGCAAGGCCGTGCATGCCCAGCATGTGCATGGCCAGCGGATGGGTGGTGTCACTGGCGCCCAGCGCCATCAGCGTGGTGGTGACCGGGATGCCGTATTCGTTGGCGAACCGGCGCATGGCTTTCGTTGCATTGGCGTTGATAACGCCACCGCCGGCATAGATGAGTGGGCGCTCCGATTCAGACAGCATCGTGTAAAAGCGCTCGCACGCGGCGTCACTGAGAATATTCTCCTCAACCTTGGCCAGGCGGCGGCGGTACCCGTGCAAGGGCAGTGAGCCGCTGCCTTTGAATTCGATTTCCCAGTTCTGCACGTCCTTGGGAATGTCGACGACAACCGGTCCCGGTCGCCCGGTGCGTGCCAGCTCAAAAGCGCTGCGCACGGTCTCTTCGAGCAATTCGGGATCGGTTACCAGGAACACATGCTTCGCGATGGCGCCCATGATGGCCGAGACCGGCGCCTCCTGAAAGGCGTCGGTGCCGATTGCTGCTCGGGGCACCTGGCCGCAGATCACGACCATGGGCACGGAATCGGCCATGCTGTCGCGTACTGGTGTAACGGTATTCGTCGCACCGGGGCCCGACGTGACCATGGCAACGCCCACCTCGCCGCTGGCGCGTGCATAGCCTGCTGCCATGAAGCCGGCACCCTGTTCGTTGGCGGGTACGATGAGTGGCATCGGCGCCTTGCCGTCTGCACCCTGGTGACGGTCGTTGTAGCGAAACACGGCGTCGTAAATGGGCAGAATGGCGCCGCCGCTGTAACCGAAAATGGTTTTGAC
>JBATID010000417.1:0-7712 GCA_049667545.1 Woeseiaceae bacterium | reverse complement strand
CGTAAAGCCTCTCTCAAGCGTCGCAAGGGCTGCTTTCAGCAACTCAATTTCAGTCGCGCTAGTCATCATCGTTTCCTGTTACCTTCGCCGCGCAGCTTACCGTAAACTGTGCGCATGGACCTTATCGCCCTTGCCGTGCCGTTCTTCCTGCTGGCCCTGCTGTTCGAATTGTTTATCGACTGGCGCCGCGGCGGCGGGCTTTACCGCAGCAATGATGCCATCAACAGCCTGAGCGCCGGCATACTCAGCACGACCACCGGTTACTTCACCCGGATCCTGCCGCTGCTCGCCTGGGGATTCGTGCTGCAAAATTTCGCCCTCATCGACATGCAGCGAGAGTGGTTCGACTTTTCGGCCACTGGTCTCGCGCTATGGGTGCTGGCGGCACTGGCGTGGGATTTCTGCTACTACTGGTTTCACCGCTTCAGCCACGAGATATCCGTACTTTGGGCCGCGCACGCGGTGCACCACCAGAGTGAGGACTACAACCTGTCGACGGCGCTGCGCCAGACCAGCACCGGCTTTCTGTTCGGCTGGATATTCTACCTGCCGTTGTTCCTGATCGGTTTCCCGCTGGACGTGCTCATCATCGTCAACGCAGTCAACCTGATCTACCAGTTCTGGGTGCACACCCAGGTGGTGCGGCGCATGGGCGTCCTGGATCGAATACTGGTGACACCCTCGAATCATCGCGTTCACCATGCACAGAACGAACGCTATATCGACAAGAATTACGGTGGCATGCTGATCCTGTGGGATCGTCTCTTCGGGACGTTTGAGGATGAAGCAGCGGACGAACCCGTCGTCTTCGGCGTGCGCAAGCCGCTCGCAAACTGGAACCCGTTCTGGGCCAATCTGCAGGTCTACGATTATTTGCTGTTCGATGCCCGCAAAGCCGCCAGCTGGCGCGACAAGATCGGCGTCTGGCTGCGGCGCACGGGCTGGCGTCCGGCAGACGTCGAGGCGCAGTTCCCGCGATCCCGATCCGCTGTCGACCATTTCAGGAAATTCGACCCGCCGGTGCCGGGTGCCCGGCGGCATTATGTGCTCGCGCAGTTCGCGATTGCCATTCTCGGGGCGTTGTTCATCGCGGACCTGTTTGCGCAGCGTGGTGCAGCAGCGGTACTCGTGCCCTGCCTGGCTCTCTGGTTGCAGCTGTATACGCTCGGCTTGCTGAGCGAGGGTCGGGAGGAGGCGCTGCGGGCTGAGCTGCTGCGACTGTTGTTGGGAACGCCACTATTATTCCTGCTGATGCAGCAAACGCCGGCTGCCATCGAACGGGGCGTCGGGGCCTGGCTGGTGCTGGGCCTGTACGCGATGCTCTCGTCGCTGTGGCTGTTTGCGAGTCATTCGAAACCAAAAATACCGTGGAGGTCAGCTGATGAAAGGTCGTGAAAAGTTTCAGTCCGGTGCACCGTGGGAATCGGTCGCTGGTTACAGCCGCGCCGTGCGCGTGAATTCGCTAGTCGTCGTGTCCGGCACGGCAGCAGTGGATGAGAAGGGCGATGTGGTCGGAATTGGCGACGCCTATCGACAGGCGCAGCGGTGTCTCGAGATTATCGAGGCGGCACTGCAGCAGGCCGGTGCCCGGATTGAGCACGTTGTGCGAACCCGGATGTTCGTTACCGATATCAGTTTGTGGCAGGACTTCGCCAGAGCCCATCGAGAGGTATTCAAGGGCATAGAGCCGGCCACCTCAATGGTTCAGGTAGCAAAGCTCATCGACCCACGGATGTTGATTGAAATAGAGGCAGATGCCGTCGTCGATGATGATTGAGCGCATACGCTTCAACCTGTCGTCAGTCGTCCTGGTACTGGCCAACCTGGTGCCGCTGGGCGGCGTGTTGTTTCTCGACTGGCGGGTATTCGACGTGCTGCTGCTGTACTGGGCCGAGAACGTGGTGATTGGCGCGATCAACGTTTTGCGGATGGCGGTGACCGGCCGACGTGACAAGTGGTTCCTGATGCCGTTCTTTGCGGCCCATTACGGATTTTTCTGTTTTGGGCACCTCATGGCCATTATGGGGATCTTCGATCCCTCCGGAAGCTCTGAGACGGTCTGGCAGCTGTTTTTCGGCATGACGCCGGCCGAGGCGCTTAAATCGCCTCTCTGGATCGGTATTGCCGCTATCGCGATCAGCCATCTCTTTTCGTTCTTTGGCAACTTTATCGGTGCCGGCGAATATCAGCGAACCAGTGCAAGTCAGCTGATGTCGAGACCCTACGGCCGCATTATCGTGCTGCATGTCACCGTGCTTTTCGGCGCCGCCCTGATTCAGTGGCTGGGCAGCCCTGTCTCCATGCTGGTCGTGCTGATCGCTGCGAAAATCGTGCTGGACCTGCAACTGCACCAATCCGAACGGCGCGTCTTCGCTGGCGCCCCGTCGACGCCAGGCACGATCACCCAGGGAGAGTAGCCGCGCCTGGCTGTAGCAGGGTTATTCGGAACTGCCGGTCTTGGGCTCGCGGTTGTGCTGGCGGCCACCGGCTTTGCCATGTCCTTTCTTGTGGCCGAATTTCTGACGCGCCGCTGCGCGCTCTTCGTCGGTCATGGAATTCCAGGTCTCGCGTCGCTGGGCCTTGCGCTCCTTGCGCTCGGCTTTCGCTGCCGCACGTTCCTCGTCCGACATGGACTCCCAGCGCTCGCGCATGGCTGCACGATCGCCGTCACCACGCTGCGGCCGGCCGGCAGCCATTTTTTCACGCATGGCTTTGCGGTCAGCTTCTGGCATCGCGTCCATTTCTGCCCGCCATTGTTCGCGTTTGGCCTGGCGTTCCTCGTCGGACATGCTCTGCATGTAGGCGCGACGATCCTCGGGGCTGAGCTCACTAATGTCAGAAACCGACTGCGCAATGCCGGAAACCGGCAGGAGCAAGGCCAATCCGGACATCATTATCATCAAGCGAAACTTCTTCATCTGTTATTCTCCTGAGCAAAATGGCGACCACCCAATTTTCTGGCGGGTGTTGCCCTATGTAACGAGGTGCGCCAGGTTTGGTTGACACTATATAGAGGTGAAATGCGAACTATCGTGATCCTGCGCATGACTGCCGTGTTTCTGCTGGCAGCTATTATTGTGGCCGGCTGTAGCGCCAAACCCGTGCTGATCGCCAAAAGCGCAGGGATTCCAACGGGCGTTGACCTGTCGGGGCACTGGACATTGCGTGCGGGCCCGGGTTCCGACATTAAAGCAGCGCGTAACCGTGAGCCACAATTGCGCATACCCAGTGACAACACCGTCGAGCGACCAACCCGTTCGCGTTCGACGCGGCGCGCGTCGGGGCCGTCCGTGCAGCTGTTCCTCGAGAGCGGCACCGTGTTGAAAATTACGCAGACGGACGGGGGACTTTTTATCAGTTTTGACCGCTCGATCGTCGAGGAGTACACGTTCGGCGAAAATCGCGTCATTGCAATTGGTCCGATCGAAGCGCAGCGAGTTTCCGGCTGGGAAGGACGCGCCTTTGTTGTGGAGACGCTTGATGACGAGGGCAGCATCATGACCGAAACATGGCGCCTCGATGACGGCGGCAATACGTTGGTTCGTGACATTACGGTTGTCAGAGGTGGCAAACAAAAGTCGTTCTTCCGACAACGGTTCGATCGTGCCGAGCCCGCGTAACGGTCGCGCTGACCGTTTTATTCCGCGTTGCCAGGAGCGTCAGCGACAAGGGGTGAGTAGCTTTCCAGCGTAGCCTGAACGCGCAGCTTGCCGTTGCGATGCTGCTCGATGATGACCGGCAAATAGTCCAGTGCCTTAACGCACCACAGCGTGGTGACGCGCGAGGAATTCTCGGTCTGATGCTGGATACCGACTGCGGTGAAAGTGCCTGCACCAACGTTGACCTCCCGGCTTCCGAGTGTGCGAATATTCAGCGACTTCATCTTGTCGACATCAAACAGTTGATACTGCTTGTCCGGCGAGTCATTCAGCAGGTCATGCATCAGCTGGTACTGAATCGAAATCCGGTCGTGCGACAGTCCCTGCAGCGTCGTCTCGAACTTCTTGCCATTAACCGTGCCGCGCGCCACATTGTCATGCCAGTCAAAGCGAACGTCCACGCGGTCCTTGTCGCGTGACAGCGAATCATTGGATTGATAAGCCACCGGGATTACGCCCGCATCGCTGCTAATGAAGGTCGAGGATTCTTCAATGCTGCCACGCGTGAAGATCCGGGCTACGCCGGTCGGCGCAATCGCATGCGTCGCGATATAGCCATCTGCCGTCAACTTAAGGTTCGTGCTTAGCTGGCCGCTCACCACATTGATTCGTACCTTGTACTCAGCCGAGTGCGGTGTCAGCTGCATGGCGGCGAGCACGGGCGATGCGGCACAGGCGGCGCTGGCCAGCAGGATGGCCGCTAACCAACGTCGAGGTGTTGTTGCTGTCGATGCTTGTTTCAAGCTGGCGTCTCCTCAGACGACTTCAGGATGCTCTCGCATTCTCGCATAAGTGACATGACTGCTTGCTGAACGGCTTCACGATGCGGCTCCAGGTCGTCCAGCGGCGTCCTGGCCGGAATTGTGTAGGGCTCGCCAATGGCGACCACAATCCGCGAGAAGGGCTTCGGAATCATGAAGTCATCCCAGCGATCGAGATACCAGGCGCGCTCGGCTGCGCAGCCGATCGGAATAATGCGCACGCCGGCAATTCGCGCCATGAGCACAGCGCCGAGCTTGAACTCATATTTCGGTCCGCGCGGGCCATCGGCCGTCGTCACAATCGAATAGCCGTTTTTTATCATCCGCTGCGTGTCTCGCAATGCCAGTGCGCCGCTCTGGTTCGCCGAACCACGAATCACCTCGGCACCCCACGCGCGCGCGATGCGCTCGGGCACGTCGCCATCGACCGACCCGGAAACCAGGAAGCAGGCCCTGAAACCACGTTGCACCCACGAGTGAATCAGCGAGGAGCCGATGACATGATGCTGATGCCAGTAGCAGGGCGCACACACTGTGCCATCTTTGATGAAGGGCTCGATGTGCTCGGTGCCAATGACTTTTTCTACCCGATAGGTCGCGTCGAGCAGCTTAATAAGCCCGCGCAGAACAGGCAGGCCGAGAAAATAATATAACCGCCGTCCCACAGACATGCGCCGGCGTGACGCCGTACTGCGGCGCGATTCGACAGAGTTGAAATCTTTGGGAGGTTGTTTGTTCAAGGGTTAGCTCGTAAGACCAAGCGGCTACAGTGGAATGTGACCGGAATCACAAAATACTGAGTTCACATAACGTAGTGTCGACCATGCAGCATCGATTTTGCGCTTGTCAACGTAATCTCGCCCTCGTTCCCAGGCCATTCCTCGCACCGACGAGGGAGGGTCTATTAACCTGAGCAACAAAAAGGCGTTCCAGCTAATGACTTTATCGATCTCCGGCCCTTGTGCCAGCTTTGACCGCGTGCGCTCAATAGTAGCCTATTGCCTCGCCGCAGCCATACTTTCCAGCACCGCAGCGGCCAATGCCGCCCCGGTATGCTCCACTGGCAGCGATGGTACCGTTGTGATTGACACCGCCGCAACGCGTATCAACGTCTATTATGCTGCGCCCGATCCGGCGGCCACGACCACGGTGGCGGCAGGCTCTACCCTCGTCCCCATCGACGAGACGCTGGGGCCACAGGCGATAAACCTGCATTCGTCGATTTCGCCAACCATTGCCGCGGGCGACATACTGATCGTGGCGCAGATGATTGGCGCAGAAATTAATGCGACAGACAATCATTTAGGCGCCGGCAACTACGGTGACGGGTCCGGTGGTCTGGTGCAGGCAGGTACGCTAAACACCAGCAATCTTATCGCCGGGCGCTATGAGTTTGTCATTGCAACGGGACCCGTGAGCGGTGGGGCAATTCCTATTGAGGGTGCCGGGGCCGGTAACGGACTAATCAACACATACGTCAACTCCAATGCGACCACGGCAACGCTGGGATTCCGTCGCTACCAGGTCATAAAGGTCCCGCAGTTTTCACAGTTGACCATCACGGGCGAGATCGTTTCCGACCGTTGGAACGGTCGCTGGGGCGGCGTGTCCGCACTGAACGTTCGCGAAACTCTCAATCTTGAGGGCGGCAGCTTTAACGCCGATGGCCGCGGCTTTCGCGGCGGCCAGTTTTTTCCCGATCGTTCCGACAACCAGCAGGGAGCGGTAAACGGCAACTTCGGTTTCAAAGGTGAAGGCATCGCGGGCATGCCGCAACGGCTGTTCTCTCGCGTGTTGCTCGAGGAACAGCCAGCGACAAACGGCGAAGGATTTGGACCGGCAGGGTACGCGGGAACGGATGGCGGTGGTCCGGCTGGCACTGCATGGACACGTGATTCGGGGCAAGGCGCGCCAGGTAACGCGGGATCAGGCGGCGGCGATGCCGAGGACTCAGGCGGCGGTGGCGGCGGCAACTTTGCACGCGGCGGTCAAGGCGGGCGGGGCGTCAACAACATTCCGAATTCACGCGGCATCGGCGGCGCGTCATTTCCGCAGCATGTCGCGTCTTCCCCGAACCTGATGGTTATGGGCGGCGGTGGCGGCGCCAGTAACGGCAATGACATCGCCAACCTGGACCTCACGGTCAGCAGCGGCCAGGCCGGTGGTGGCATCGTGTTCGTGCGTTCAGTCGGTATCGTCACGACCGGCGGTGGGGTGGTCTCGGCCAATGGCGATTCCGGCGGTTCGGCCGCATCCGAGGGCGGCGGCGGTGGCGGCGCGGGCGGAACGGTGGTCGTTCACAGCCGCAATTCTGACGTCAATGGCATCGCGTTTACGGCCATCGGTGGCGTTGGCGGATCGAGCCAGGCCAACCTGGACGGCAGCGGCGGTGGTGGCTCGGGCGGCGTTGTCTGGCTGTCAGATACCACCCTCGGTACTGCTACGTTCAATGTTGCGGGCGGTGCGGCCGGTATTGCGCCATCCGGCGGCAATTACATCGGCACGCCTGGCGGAAACGGTGCGCAATTTTCGATCGAGCCGATTGCGCCGTTCGACTGCAACTTTGTGACGCTCGGCATTGCCAAAGAGCTCACGTCGCAGACGCGCGTCGGCACTAGCGGTAACGTGTTCGACCTCGTTTTCACGCTCACCGTCGAGAACTTCACTGCTGAACCCGCTATCAATGTCCAGGTAACTGACGACCTCGATGCCGCGTTCCCGAACGCGACGTCGATCACACTCCAGGGCGCGCCAGTGCTTGGCGGCTTTAGCGGCCCGGCGACGGCTTACGACGGAACGACGCAAACCGACCTGCTTGCCGGAACGAATACTATGCCGGGCAATTCCGTGCGAGTAATCACGTACACGGTTCGCGTGGACTTCGGTGCCGATACCGGCCCGTTCACGACGCAAGCCTCGGTATCAAGTTCACAAATCGCGGGTGGCTTTGCGCAGGTCCTCGATTTGTCGGATGCCGGGACCGATCCGGATTCCGATGGCGACGGCAACCCCTCGGAGACCTTCGCGAACGGTGGCAACGCAGAGGAAAATGATGCCACGCCTGTGGTGCTCGATCTCGTGGTCAGCCCGGCAGCGTGCACCTTCGTGCCAAACCCGGCATTCCTCGGGGACTCGGTGACAGCAACCTGCACCGGTGTCGAGCCTGGCGGTTCGGTCAGCATTCCGGGCATGACCTGTGGCGCAGAATCCGCGGGCGAAGTTGTGTGCACAGGCACGGCCCGCGACATCCTGAGCAACCCGGACATTACCACCGACGACGCAGTAGGAAATA
>JBATID010000416.1:0-32097 GCA_049667545.1 Woeseiaceae bacterium | reverse complement strand
CGGCGTGGAAGAGCAGCGCACGATCAAGATCGAGGAAATCATTAACACGGCGACGATCCGCGGCGTTTTCAAGAACAGTTTCCAGATCACCGGGCTGACGCCGCTCGAAGCGCGTGACCTGGCGTTGTTGCTGCGAGCAGGCGCGCTGGCCGCTCCCGTTTATAAAGTCGACGATCGCACCATTGGTCCGAGTCTCGGTCAGGACAACATCGATCGCGGCTTCAACGCGATTCGGATCGGCTTCCTGGCCGTCGTACTTTTCATGGCGATCTACTACCGCGCATTTGGCCTGATTGCCGACGTTGCGCTGTTCTCCAACCTGGTCTTCATCGTCGCCATGTTGTCATTCCTGCAGGCGTCACTGACCTTGCCGGGCATTGCCGGTATCGTCCTGACGGTCGGAATGGCGGTCGACGCCAACGTGCTGATATTCGAGCGCATACGCGAGGAAGTCACTGGCGGCGCGGCGCCACAGGCCGCCATCAACTCCGGCTATGAGAAAGCGTTGTCGTCCATTGTGGACGCCAATATCACCACGCTGATCGCGGCCGTTGTGCTGTTTGGTCTGGGTACCGGCCCGATCAAGGGCTTCGCAATCACACTGATGCTCGGCATCATAACTTCCATGTTCACGGCCATTGTCGGTACACGCGCGATCGTGAACCTCGTTTTTGGTGGTCGCAAACTCTCGTCACTGCCCATTTAGGCATTCGATCAATGAAACTGATCAACAAGACAAATATTGATTTCCTGAGCGCCGGTCGTCGCAAGATTGCGCTGACGGTATCGGCGCTGCTCGTCATCATCTCGCTGGTGTCCCTGGCGACCCGTGGCCTCGAGTTCGGTATCGACTTCACGGGCGGCATCCTCCTCGAGGTTGGTTACCCGCAAGCTGCCGATCTCGACCAGATTCGCAGCAACCTCGCGGCGTCCGGGTTCACGGATGCCCAGGTGCAGGAGTTCGGCAGCAACGACGATGTGCTGGTGCGTTTGCCGCCGCAGGAGCTCAAGGATGCGACGGCCGTGCGCGAGCAGTTGCAACGGACGTTGCAAGCCGGCGGCGAAAAGATCGACTTGCGGCGTATTGAAAACGTCAGCGCCCAGGTGGGTACCGAGTTGGCCGAGCGCGGCGCGCTCGCGCTGGTGGTCGCGCTGATGCTGATCTTCTTCTACGTGATGATCCGCTTTCAGTGGAAGTTCTCTGCGGGCGCCGTCGCAGCATTGGCGCACGACGCGATTGTCACTGTCGGATTTTTCTCAATTTTTGGCCTGCCGTTCGATCTTACCGTCGTCGCCGCGCTGCTGGCTGTCATCGGTTACTCGTTGAACGATACCGTTGTCGCATTCGATCGCATCCGCGAGAACTTCTTCGCGTTGCGGGGTGTGTCAGCCGAGGAAGCCATGAACATTTCAATCAACGAGATGCTGGCGCGCACATTGATCACCGGCCTTACGACGTTGCTGGTGTTGATTGCATTGCTGGCACTGGGCGGCGAGTCGATTGCGCCATTTTCGATCGCTTTGATCGTTGGCATCGTCGTCGGTACGTATTCATCGATTTACACCGCGAGCGCAACGGCACTGGTACTCAACGTCAATGCGCAGGATCTGATCGAGCCGGTCAAAGATCCCAGCCTGATCGACGATCTCCCGTAAGACTTAACGCTACCTCCAACCATTACGGACGTGAGGCCGGCGACGGCGGAATCGCATGGAGTAAAGCGGCGATCGCGCAGTATGTCTCAGTCGCTCAGACAATCTGCGATAACTCGCTTGGTGAGACATACTGCACGCTCGCCGTCATGAACCGCGACTCGGATTCCGGCAAGCGGACGAGAAGTTCGTTGGCGAGACATAAAGCGAGCGCCAGCGAGACAGTCCGCCAACGAACTTGTCGGCCGATTGCCAGTGGCCAAGCTGTGCTCCGTGATGCTAGTGCTCAGGATTTCTGCACGAGCGCCTTGATCTCATTGGCACAGAGCTTGGCAAGACCGGAGTAGATCTTCGGCGTGCCACAGAGGACGTGGCCGGTCTCGAGGTAGTCCTCGCTGCCATCGAGCCCGCTGACAATACCGCCCGCCTCGCGGATGATTAATGAACCGGCCGCGAGATCCCAGGGTGCGAGGCCGGTTTCCCAGAAGGCGTCGAGGCGTCCGGCCGCGACGTAGCAAAGATCGAGCGCTGCAGCGCCCGGGCGACGCACGCCCGAGGTATTCGCGACGACTTTGCCCAGCATGCGGAGATAGGGATCCATCTCGACGTCAGCCTGGCGGAATGGAAAGCCGGTGCCGATCAGTGCGCGTTCCATTTCCAGCTGGCCGCTGACGCGTATCTTGCGATTGTCGAGTTGTGCCCCGGCGCCGCGAGTGGCGGTAAAGAGTTCCTGGCGCATCGGGTCGTACACGACGGCATGGGCCATGCGACCGGCAACCTGTACGCCGATCGACACCGCGAAGACCGGAAAACCGTGCAGGAAATTGGTGGTGCCGTCGAGCGGGTCGATGATCCACAGCGTATCGGAGCTGGCATCGCCCACCGCACCGGACTCTTCAGCCAGGATGGCGTGCTCGGGATAGTGCTTCTGAATGACATCGATGACAGCGCGCTCGGCCGCGCGATCTGCCTCGCTGACGTAATCGTTATGCCCTTTGACCTCGACCTTGAGCTTCTCGAGTTTGACCAGGTTTCTGATCAACACGGCACCTGCGCGGCGCGCAGCTATTACCGCTACGTTGAGTAGTGCATGCATGAGACGATTCCGTCGTTGTAAAAGAACTGGGCATTTCGCGCACAAAAACCGCAAGGTTACTGTCGGCACGGGCCACTGGAGCGCTAGAATACCGGACTTTTAGAGGCCTGTGTCAATCATGTCGATTCGAATCGTACTTGTTGGAACCACGCACCCGGGGAACATCGGTGCCGTCGCGCGCGCGATGAAGAACATGGGGCTTAATGATCTCGCACTCGTGAATCCGCGGTACTTCCCACACGAGGAAGCGACAGCGCGGGCGTCAGGCGCGACCGATGTTCTCGATCAGGCGATTGTCGTGCCGACGCTGGCCGAGGCGCTCACGGACTGCGTTTATGTCGCGGGAGCGAGTGCCCGCGCCCGCACGATTGCGTGGCCCACGATGCAGCCGCGCGAATGCGCGGAGCGCCTGCTCGTTGAAAGCGAGGGTGGCAAAGTTGCGGCAGTTTTTGGTCCTGAGAAAAGCGGGCTGCAAAACGAAGATCTGGACCTCTGTCATACGTTGCTCACCATTCCGACCGATCCGGCCTTCAGTTCGCTGAACCTGGCGATGGCGGTGCAGGTACTGACCTACGAGTTGCGCGTTGCAAGCCGACTGGATGCGTTGCCGAGCTTCGAGACCGAGGCGCCACCGGCGACCGGCGAGGAGATGCAGCATTTCTATGAGCACCTGGAGCAAGTATTGCGCGACATTCGCTTCCTGGATCCCGACAATCCGCGGCACCTGATGCGCCGCATGCGGCGGCTGTTCATGCGTATTCGCCCGGACAAAAATGAAGTGAATATCCTGCGCGGCTTTCTGACAGCCGTGGAGCGCAACAGGGAAACGAGTTGATGCCGCCTGCAATGCTGTACCTGGATTACGCAGCATCGACGCCGGTCGATGCAGAGGTCGCCGAGCTAATGCTCGAGTGCCGCACGCAAGCGTTCGCAAATCCCTCGTCAAACCACCTCGCCGGCAGGCAGAGCCGGGCGCTTGTCGAAACGGCGCAGTCACAGCTAGGCGCGCTGCTGAATGTCGATCCACGAACATTGATCTGGACGTCCGGCGCCACGGAGTCCGACAACCTGGCGATCATTGGCGCAGCACACTACCGCGCGCATCGGGGCAAACACCTGGTGACGATGCCGACCGAACACAAAGCCGTGACCGATGCGTTTCACCAGCTCGAAAAGGAGGGCTTCGAGGTGACCTGGCTGACGCCCGACAGCAAGGGTCAGCTGCAACCCGAGACTCTGGCCGCCGCGTTGCGACCCGACAGCCAGCTGGCATCGATCATGTTCGTCAACAACGAGACTGGCGTGATTCAGGATATCGAGGCACTCGGTACAGTCTGTCGCGAGCATGACGTGCTATTCCATGTCGATGCGGCGCAAGCGGTAGGTAAAGTCGCTGTTGATCTGCAAGCGCTGCCCGTCGATTTGCTGTCGCTAACGGCGCACAAGTTCTACGGGCCGAAAGGCATCGGCGCGCTGTACGTCGCCGACCGTCCCGGTTGCCACGTCGAACCGCTGCTGTTCGGCGGCGGACAACAACGCCGACTCCGGCCTGGTACGTTGCCCGTCGAGTTGATCGCCGGCCTCGGTCGTGCGGCGGAGATTGCGGCCACGCGCCTGCACGCGGATTTCGACAAGCTCGTTAACCTGCGCGGTGTCCTCTGGTCGGGCATCAAATCAATCGATGGGCTGGTTGTGAATGGTGACCTCGACGGCGGCTTCCCCGGGATTCTCAACGTCAGCGTCGAGGGCGTGGAGGGAGAGAGTCTGCTGCTGGCGCTTGAGCCGCTGTGCGTCGCTACCGGGTCAGCCTGCAACTCACAAAGCCAGGAGCCGTCCTACGTGCTGCGCGCGCTCGGCCGCGGCGATGACCTTGCGCAAAGTTCCATTCGTTTCAGTATGGGGCGGCCAACGACCGCCGAGGACGTCGAGTTCGCGGCAGAGCGCTACTGCGAGGCCGTCACAAGACTGCGCTCACTCGCACCGCCGGCCGCCGCGTGAGCGCCGATCCCTACAGCGCTGCTGTGCGCGAGCTGTTTCGCAATGCCGCGCATGGGGGCGATTTGCCGGACGCCGCGGTCGTTGACCTCGCGGGCGCGGGCATGCATCTGCAGCTGGCGGCCCGCCATGCCGACGGGCACATCGAAGCGCTGCGTTTCCGGGCATACGCCTGCCCGCACGTTATTGCGGCCTGCGAGGCATTTTGCCGCGGCTGGGAAGGCCGCCCCGTTACTGACCTCGGCAGATTCACGGCAACAGGCATAATCGACGATCTATCTGTACCTGTGGAGAAAACCGGACGTATACTGGTCTTAGAAGATGCGGTGCGAGCGCTTGGGCGCAGTATTGGCGGCGCCACCGCACTTTAAATAGTCGAAACCTAAAGAGATCTTAAGCAATGGCGATATCGCTAACCCCATCGGCCGCCCGGCGCGTCCGCAACTACCTCGACAAACGCGGCTCGGGCGTCGGGCTGCGCCTCGGCGTCACGCAGACAGGCTGTTCCGGCTATTCGTACGTCATCAACTACGCCGAGGAAATCGACCCTGCCGACATCGTCTTCGAGGACCAGGGTGTCAAGGTCGTCGTTGATCCCGAAGCGCTGGCGCTGATCGACGGTACCGAGGTCGATTTCGTCAAGAATGGTCTCAATGAGGCCTTCAGCTTCCGCAACCCCAATATCTCTGGCGAATGCGGCTGCGGCGAAAGCTTCAACGTCTGACGACACCGTAGTAGAATTAAGGGTTTACACCTATTCGCCCGCCGCAACCGGCGGACGCTGACCGTCATCACCAACATAACCAAAGGACGCAACCCATGGCCGTTGAGCAAACCCTCTCCATCATCAAGCCAGATGGCGTACAAAAGAACCTGATTGGAGAGATCTACAGTCGTTTTGAGAAAGGCGGGCTGGAAATCGTCGCCGCACGCATGATGCACCTGAGCAAGGAACAGGCCGGGGGCTTCTACGCGGTGCACAAGGAGCGGCCGTTTTTTAACGACCTTGTCAGCTACATGACCTCCGGTCCCGTGATGGTGCAGGCCTTGCAGGGTGAAGGCGCGGTCGCAAAGAACCGCCAGATCATGGGCGCCACGAATCCGGCCGATGCCGACCCCGGCACGATTCGTGCGGACTTCGCCGCCAGCATCGAAGAAAACGTGGTGCATGGTTCCGACGCTGCTGAAACAGCGGCGGTGGAAATTGCTTTTTTCTTTGGTGATGACGGCGTTTGCCCGAGAACCCGCTAAGCGGATACGAGACGATGACCACCGCCAGCGCAAGAACGAACCTGCTTGGATTGTCGCCAGATGATCTCGAGCGGTTCTTTGCGGCGAGCGGGAACAAGCCGTTTCGCGCACGACAGGTTCTGCGGTGGATGCATCAGCGAGGTGTGACTGACTTTGACGAGATGACCGATCTCGCGAAGTCGCTGCGCGCAACCTTGAACGAAGTGGCCGAAGTTGCGCCGCCGCAGACCGTATCCCGATTCGATTCGGCAGACGGCACCGTCAAATGGTTATTTGCCAGCGGTTCAGGACAGGCCGTTGAAACCGTGTTTATCCCGGAGCCGGCAAGGGGCACGCTGTGTATTTCCTCGCAGGTCGGCTGCGCACTTGACTGCGCGTTTTGTGCGACCGGTGCACAGGGCTTTAATCGCAATCTGACGAGTGCAGAAATTGTTGGTCAGGTCTGGCATGCCATCAAGGAACTGCCACGTCGTAGCAATGGCGAACCGGCGGTCAGTAATGTCGTCTTCATGGGCATGGGCGAGCCGCTCGCGAATTACCGCAACGTAGTGGCCGTTCTGCAACTGCTGGTATCGGACTTGTCCTACGGACTTTCGCGTCGCCGCGTTACGGTCAGTACGTCGGGTATCGTGCCGCACATCAACAAGCTCGCTGACGATTGCAACGTCTCGCTGGCCGTGTCTTTGCACGCCCCGAACAATGCGCTGCGCGATGTGCTTGTGCCGGTCAACAAGCTGCATCCGATCGAAATGTTACTCGACGCCTGCTGGCGATACGCTGCAAAACACGCCAATCGTTTTATTACGTTTGAGTATGTAATGTTGCGGGGCGTCAACGATTCACTGGCGCATGCTGATGAGTTAACTGACCTGTTGCTGGACAAGCCGGCCAAGGTGAATCTCATCCCGTTCAATCCTTTTCCAGGTACGCGCTTCAAGCGTTCGTCGGCGGACACCATCATGCACTTCCAGAATCGCCTGCGACAACGCGGCATGGTGGCGACGACCCGCAAAACGCGTGGCGACGATATTGATGCGGCTTGCGGACAGCTGGCTGGTAAAGTCAGTGATCGCGTGACAAAACCGTTGGGTCAAAAGAGCATCAACGGCAAGAAAACGAGCAAGACGAACATGGGGATGGCACCGGTATGATCAAGACTAAGAGCGCTGCGTCGCTGACGTTGTGCTGCATATTGTTGGCGGGCTGCATATCGACGACGACCGGGACCGCACCGCGCGAGGCCAATAACGCCGAGGCCGCGGAGCTGAACTATCAGCTGGGCGCCCGCTATTACCAGAACGGTCAGTACGAGCTGGCGCGAGACCGGCTGTTGCTGTCAGTCAAGCTCGACCCGAGCCGCGCGGGTTCCTACGCGACGCTGGCGCTCACCTATGAGGCGCTGGGCAATTTGCGCCTGGCAACGCAGAATTACGAAAAAGCCGTGCAGGTGGCGCCACGCAACTTCGATGTGCGCAACACTTACGCAGTATTCCTCTGCAACCAGAAAGATTTCTCCGGTGCTGCCGAGAATTTTGAAAAATCGGCGCGTCATCCCGAAAACGACAACGCGGAAGTCACGTTGACCAATGCGGGAGTTTGCCTGGTGCAAAAGCCCGACCTAGCGCGGGCCGAGGAGTTCTTCCGACAGGCGCTGCAGGTTCGCGCGGACTATGGCGAAGCGCTGTTGCAGTTGTGCCTGCTGAAATACAAGACGGAAGATTATTTGAGTGCGCGCGCGTTTTTGCAGCGCTATATGAGTACCAACAAGAACACGGCCGGGGTCTTGTATCTCGGTTCCGAGATTGAGGCAAAGCTCGGCGACGAGCGTGCGCAGCAGAATTACGTCGAGCGCCTGTTGCGCGAATTCCCGCAATCCCCTGAGGCAAGAAAGGCAATGGAAGCGGGTTAGCATGGCGGACAAGAAAGACAAGCCGAAGGACAAAGACAAGCCGCAGGACGAAGGCGGACAGATCGATCTGATCGGGCCGAGTTGCGGCGAGCGCCTGCTGGCGGCACGCAAGGCGCAGGGTGTCTCAGTCGCGGAGATCGCCAAAGAGCTGCATATCAGCGAGCAGAAAGTCGAGGCCCTCGAGCGCAACGAATTCGAAATTTTGGGTGCGCAGGTTTTTGCCAAGGGTTATATCCGCAAGTACGCGCAAATGGTGCGCGTCAACGCGGACGAGATAGTGGGCGAATACGATGCACTGGCAGCTGTCGATGCGCAGCCGGTATTCAAGGCGCGGCCGCGACCGCGACGAGAGATGTCGCCCGGGCCCTGGATTGCGGTCATCGTTCTACTCATTATCGCTGCGACGGTGTATTGGGCAATTACCAGCCGGCCTGACATTTTCAGTCAGTCGGACCAACAGCCGGATGCACCGACGACAGAAGAGACGCCGCTGCAAGACAACACGGTTGCTATCGAGTTACGCGATGCTGCGGCCGGGCTCACCGACGCCGCGCCGGAAGCGGTTGCCCAGCCCCCAGAGGCGGCGGATGAGCCGGTGGCGGAAACGGTCTTGCCCCAAGCGCAGGTGCCCGCGGTGGCTGCCGAAGCAGGCAGGCTCACGCTCTTGCTGACGTTCAGCGGTGACTGCTGGACGGAGATTTCAGATGGCAGCGGCCGCCGGCTGTACTTTGGCCAGGGTAGTGATGGCCGCACGGTCGAGCTAAGCGGTGTCGCGCCGTTTAATGTGCTCTTTGGCAACGCCGGCAACGTCTCACTGCGTGTCGATGGCGCGGCTTACGACATAGGCCCCGTCGACCGGCTTGGCCGCGCGCGTTTCACCATCGCTGGCAACTGATATGAAGCCGCGAGCCATACGTGGGATGAACGATATCCTGCCCGAGGTATCAGGTACCTGGCGCTACCTGGAATCGGTGGTTCGCGAGATAGTCGAGTCATACGGGTACAGCGAGATCAGACTGCCGCTGCTCGAATACACGGACCTTTTCAAACGCTCGATCGGTGAAGTCACCGACATCGTCGAAAAAGAGATGTACACGTTTGCTGATCGCAATGGCGAAAGCCTGACGCTGCGACCCGAGGCGACAGCGGGCATGGTGCGCGCCGGCATGACCAACGGCTTGTTGCACAATCAGCGCCAGAAGCTCTGGACCGCCGGGCCGATGTTTCGCTACGAAAAGCCGCAACAGGGCCGTTATCGGCAGTTTCACCAGTTTGACGTCGAGGCGCTCGGCTACGACGGGCCGGATGTGGATGCCGAGCTCATCATCATGAGCGCCAGGATGTGGCAGCGTCTTGGCATCGAGCGCATCAGGCTCGAAATCAACTCGCTGGGGGTTCCCGAATCGCGGCAGCGCTACCGGCAGGCCCTGGTGGAGTACTTCTCGGACGTGAAAAATCAGCTGGATGAGGATAGTATTCGCCGCCTTGAGCAAAACCCGCTCAGGATTCTCGACAGCAAGAACCCGGATTTACAGGACATCGTTGAGGCAGCGCCGGTGATGCTGGACTACCTTGATGACACGTCGGCCGCGCATTTTGCCGGGCTGCGGTCGTTGCTGGACGCAGCCGGCATCGAGTACACCGTGAACCGCAGGCTGGTGCGCGGTCTCGACTACTACTCGAGGACCGTGTTCGAGTGGGTCACCGACGCGCTCGGGTCGCAGGGAGCGGTTTGTTCCGGCGGGCGCTACGACGGCCTCGTCGAGAAACTGGGCGGCCGGCCAACGCCTGCCATCGGTTGGGCGATGGGCATCGAGCGATTCGTCGCATTGTTCGAGGCTTGCGGCGGCAAGGCGCCGTCACCGGCGGCAGACGTTTATCTCGCCGCCGTGGGCGACGGAACTCTCCAGCGGGCGTTTACGCTGGCCGAGGAGCTGCGCGACCGGATTCCGGGTATTTGCGTGGCGATGAATTTGGGCGGTGGCAGTTTCAAGTCGCAGCTTAAACGTGCGGACAAGAGCGAGGCGCGCTACGCGCTGGTTCTTGGCGAACAGGAACTCAGCGAAGGGCGCATTGGTCTGAAGCCTCTGCGCAGTGATGAGGAACAAACCAGTGTCGCGCTGGACGATCTTGCAGACGTACTGGCGGGCAAACTGAATTAGGCAACGGCGGGAGCCATTGCAACAAACACTAAAGGGTGTGTCGTGGACGATTTACTTTCCGAAAAAGAACAGATTGAACAGATTCGCAACTGGTGGTCGGTATACGGCGGCTACGTCATTCTCGGCGTTGCAGCCGGCGCGCTTCTGCTGTTTGGTATTAACTACTATCAAAACAGCAAACTGCAGTCACAGCTTGAGGCATCGTCGCTGTATCAGAAACTCACCGACTATGTCGTTGATGGCGACCTCGATGACGCCGAAGTCGTCGCTGGCAGACTGCATGCCGAATTTTCCGACACGCCGTACTCGGCGCAGGCGAAGCTCGCTATTGCGCGTCTGTACATGGACAAAAACCGTGACCAGGATGCCGCCGATGCGCTGCAGGAACTGCTTGCGGGCAGCAGCGGCGATGAACTGAAGCACGTGGCGCGACTGCGCCTTGCGAAGATATTGCTGTACCAGGACAAGGCGCAGGAAGTTGTGAACCTGCTCGAAGGTCAGGAAAGCAAGGCTTTCGCGGCCGCATACGGTGAAGTCCTGGGCGACGCATACAGAGCACTGAATCGGATCGATGATGCGCAGGCGGCCTACCAGCAGGTGCTCATGGACCCGGTTGCGCAGGGCACAGTGGATCAGCGGCTGGTGCAGTGGAAAGCGCTGGACCTGCCGGAAGTCACAGCTGACGAGCCGGTTGCCGCCACGGATCCGGCCGCCACCGCTGCCGAGGCGACTGAGTGAACACAACGTTACGTCTGTTGTGCCTGCTGTTTGCGACCACCGCGTTGGCTGCCTGTGGCATTTTCTCCGACAAGGACGACAAGGAGCTTGAACCCAAAGAGCTCGTCAGCTTTCCAGAGACCCTGAAGGTCAAGCGGTCGTGGACCGCGAAGCTCGGTGGCGCTGCGGAGTTTCAGCGGGTTGCCTTGCGGCCCGTTGGCGACGGCAATCGCATTTACGCGGCCAGTGCGGACGGCGTCGTCTCGGCATTCGATCCGGAGCAGGGCAGCCTGCTGTGGCGCAAGAAGCTGGACACCGAGTTATCTGCCGGCCCTGGCGTCGGCGGGGAGTTTGTCGTAGTGACCAGCAAAGACGGTTTCGCCGTGGCGCTGGATGCGGCTACGGGCGACGAACGGTGGCGTGCCTACATCGAGGGCGAGTCGCTTGCACGGCCTGCGATCAGCGGCGAGTTCGTGGTGGTGCAGACGATCGACAACCGCTTGCTGGCCTACTCCGTTTTTGACGGACGGCCGCGCTGGAAGTTCGAGCAGTCGACGCCCGCGCTGACGGTGCGTGGTTCGGCCAGCCCGATCGTGGTTGGTAACAACCTCATTACCGGTTTTGATAACGGCCGTCTGATTGCCGTCGATATCAATACCGGCGACGTGGCCTGGGAGTCGTTACTGTCGCCACCGACCGGACGTTCCGACCTGGACCGGCTGTCGGACATCGACGGGCAGCTCGCCGTGGTGGGCCAGGACCTGTATGCGGTTGGTTATCATGGCCGCCTTGGCGCAATCGCCGCCGAATCGGGCCAGATACTCTGGAGTCGCGAGGTGTCCTCTTTTACCGGCGCTGCCGCCGACTGGTCCAGTGTTTACACCACACGTGACGACGGCGAGATTATCGCGATGGCGCGCAACGATGGTACGGAAACCTGGCGCAATGATGATTTGTTGCGGCGGGAAGCTACCGTGCCGGTGCCGTTTTACACGACGGTTGCGGTTGGCGACCTCGAGGGCTATGTGCACTTCTTAAGTAATTTGACCGGTGAGCCGGTGGCCCGTGTCAAAATCGGTAGTGCGGCGATCAGTAACGCGCCGGTCGTGGTTGCAAACCGCCTGTACGTGCAGACGGACGGCGGCACGCTTGCAGCATTTGAAGCGGTCGATACCCGACCAAAACGCAGTGCTCCTGATATTGCGTCCGACAAGTCCTGAGCGGACGAGGTAAAGGTGCACCGCTATGCTTCCCGTCATCGCGCTGATCGGCCGGCCCAATGTCGGGAAGTCGACACTTTTCAATCGCCTGACGCGCTCGCGTGACGCGCTGGTCGCCGACTATCCGGGGCTGACGCGCGATCGCCAGTACGGCTTCGGCCGGCTTGGCCAGATTCCCTACCTGGTAATTGATACCGGCGGTGTTGCCGGCGGTGAAGTCGGTATCGAAGAGGCCATGGTCGAGCAGACCGTGCGCGCGCTTAAGGAAGCGGACGCCGCGATCATCATGGTCGACGGCCGCAGCGGCCTGACCGCGGCTGACGAGCACGTCGCTGACCTGGCCAGAAAACACTCGAGGAAAAACTGGCTGGCGGTCAACAAGGCCGAAGGGCTGGACGCTACGATCGCAAGCGGCGAGTTTCATGCCCTGGGGCTGGGCGAGCCCGTTGCGGTATCGGCGACGCATGGCGACCGAATCAGCGCGTTGATCGAGGCGGTACTCAGCGACTTCGATGTCGATTCGCCCCCGGAAGAAGAGGCCGACGACGACAAAGAGCTGCGCATTGCGGTAGTCGGCCGGCCTAATGTGGGCAAATCGACGCTGGCAAATCGACTGTTGGGCGAAGAGCGCCTCGTGGTCTTTGACCAGCCGGGAACGACACGTGACAGTGTCGCGGTGCCGTTCGAGCGCAATGATCGCAAGTACGTCCTGATCGACACGGCCGGTATTCGCCGCCGGTCCCGGGTGAGCGAGGCGATCGAGAAATTCAGCATCGTCAAAGCGCTGCAGGCGATCGAGCAGGCGCAGGTGGTGATTGCCGTTCTCGATGCACAGGAGGGCGTTACCGAGCAGGACGTGAGCCTGCTCGGACTGGTGCTGGAACGGGGGCGGGCACTGGTCATCGTAACCAACAAATGGGACGGCCTGTCCGCCGATCAGCGCAAGAAGGTGCGTGACGATCTCGAACGACGTCTGCCGTTTCTCGATTTCGCCGAACGCATCACCGTTTCCGCCCTGCACGGCACTGCGGTCGGCGATCTGTTGCCGGCCGTTGAGCGCGCCTACAGTGCCGCAATGCGCGATCTCTCCACGACCGAGTTGACGCGTGAGCTTGAAGCCGCCGTGATGGCACATGCGCCGCCGATGGTTCGCGGCCGTCGTATTCGCCTGCGTTATGCACACCAGGGCGGTCGTAATCCGCCGGTTATTGTCATTCACGGCAATCAGACCGACAAGTTGCCGGAAGCTTATCGGCGCTACCTGGTGAATCGCTTTCGCAAGGCATTCAAGCTCAAGGGCACGCCGGTCCGGATGGCCTTCAAAACCAGCGATAATCCCTACAAGGGACGGCGCAACAAGCTGACACCGCGACAGGAACAAAAGCGCAAGCGGTTGATGCAGCGCGTCAAGAAATAAACCGTGCGGCTATACTTGGCAGCAGGAGGGAGCTCTTAATGGGTTCGGCAACGCAATTCGTCACGTTTGAAGGGCCATTCCGCATGCACCGCGACGGTGTGCTGGATTCGCCCACACTCGCGTACGAAACCTGGGGCCAGCTTAACGAAGCGAAGGACAACGGCATACTGATTCTTGCCGGACTGTCGCCGTCGGCACATGCGTCGTCCTCAGCCGCGGATCCGGCACCGGGTTGGTGGGAAGAGATGATCGGCTCCGGGCTGGCGCTTGATACCGATCGCTACTTCGTTATCTGCGTGAATTCCCTCGGCAGCTGTTTTGGTTCGACGGGCCCGGCATCAACGAATCCGGCGACCGGCGAGCCCTATCGTCTCGACTTTCCGGTGCTGACCCTGGAGGACATCGCCGAATCATCCTGGCTGGTTGTCAGGCATCTCGGCATCGAGCAGTTGCACACTGTCGTGGGTTGTTCGATGGGCGGCATGAGCGGCCTCGCGTTATGTGTCCGTCACCCCGAGTCCACGCGCGCGTTTGTCTCGGTTTCTTCGGCGACTCGCGCACTGCCGTTTTCGATCGCAGTGCGCTCGCTGCAACGCGAGATGATCCGTTCGGACCCGAAATGGAAAAAGGGCAAATACAAGGTCGGCAAGCCACCGATTACGGGGCAGCGTCTCGCGCGCAAGCTCGGCATGATTACCTATCGTTCTGCAGAGGAGTGGGCGCAGCGCTTCGGTCGTGAGCGCTCAACCACGCACGAACGCATTGAAGACCAGTTCGTCGCCGAGTTTGCGGTGGAGTCATACCTGGAAAGTCATGCCCAGAAATTTACCGGCACGTTCGATCCGAACTGCTACTTGTACCTGTCGCACGCGTCCGATCTTTTTGATCTCGCTGAATACGGCGGGTCGCTGAAGTCCGGTTTCAGGCGCTTGAAACTGCAGCGCTCGCTGATCATCGGCGTGCGCACCGATATCCTGTTTCCGATTGCACAGCAACGTGAGCTCGCCGCGGGTTTCGCCGAAGTGTGCATGGATACGAAGTTTGTCGAGCTCGACTGCATTCGCGGGCACGACTCCTTCCTCGTCGAGATGGACGCGTTTCGGCCGGTGCTGTGCGAATTCCTCGATGGCACTGACTGCGTCTAGGCCACGCGTCACTATTGCAGCAGGAGCTCGGGGTCGACGGCCGTGCCGTTAAGATAGGTGCCGAAGTGCAGGTGCGGTCCGGTAACCCGCCCCGTAGCGCCAACGGCACCGATGATCTCACCGACGGCCAGCGCCTGGCCCTCGGCAACGGCGATTTCACTTAAATGACAGTACATCGTCACGTAGCCCTGCCCGTGATCCACGATGACGGTATTGCCGTTAAAAAAGTAAGCGCCGGTGGCGGTGACGATGCCGGCGCGCGGCGCCGCGATCGGCGTGCCTGCGGCAGCGGCAATGTCCATGCCCTTGTGCGGTGAACGCGGCTGCTCGTTGAAGAACCGCCGCAACCCGAAACTCGAACTGCGCCGACCCGCGACCGGGGCGGCAAGCTCAAGGCCATCGGTATCAATGCCGCGGTGGTTACCGAGGGCTGCGTCGATGATCGTCCTTTCCCTGCCTATGCGCTCGAGCTGTTCCGGATCCGGGCTGACATGGCCCTTGTTCTTTACGGTCAGCCGCTGTTCGCGGTAGGCATGTGGAGCGACATCAAAAGCGATGAGTCGGTCACCAACCCGAATATTGGCTTCGCCCGGCGCCGTATCCAGGGGTATGCCGACGACGGCGTGCCACTGCTGTTCGCGTTGCATCACCAGTACCGGCCTGTTGTTGAAAGTGACTGCGGGCGCCGGCGCGGCGGCGGGCCCGAGCTCGATAACAGCGATGCCGCCGGGCCAGGGCGAATGTTCGAGCGCAGCACTTGCGCTGCCCGTGAGCATCAGCCAAACGGCGGCCAGCAGAATTTTCCTAATCTTCATTGTTGACCTTTTTGACTGTTGCAACCAGTTCACCCTTCGACAGGCGAGCGCGGATATCGTTGCCAACATTGACCTCATCGGCGCGCAGCAACACTTTGCCCGTACTGGCGTCCTGCAATATGGCGTAGCCGCGATCCAGCGTTGCCAGCGGGCTGACCGCGTGCAGCCCGCGGCCCAGCAGCGCGACGCGATGTTCGGCGTCCGATACCGTGCCGCGCATGCGCGTAGCAAGCCGCTGCTGCAGTTTGGCAAGTTGCGCGATCGAGCGCTGCACGGAGAGCGCCGGGGACAGTTGCAGCAGCTCCGAGCTCACGCCCTGCAGCTGGTTCTTCTGCGCCAGCAGCTGCTGGCGTAACGCGGCGATGAGGCGGCCGTTATTTTCGCGCAGTGCATCTCTTTGCCGCCGCAGCGTGGCTTCCGGGCTCGCCGCCATGAGGCGCCTGCCAAGCCAGTCCAGCTCCTGTGCCTTGTCCTCGACGTTACGCTCGCCGATGCGCCCGATGCGCACCGCGAGTGTTGTAATCCGGTGCAGCCAGGCGTGCTGGTCGGGCACTACCAGCTCAGCGGCGCCCGACGGCGTCGGCGCGCGCACGTCGGCGACGAAATCGGCAATGGTGAAATCGACTTCATGACCGACGGCACTGATCACCGGTAGCGGACAGTCGGCAATAGCGCGTGCCAGTGACTCATCGTTAAAAGCCCAGAGGTCCTCGAGCGAACCGCCGCCGCGGCCCATGATCAACACGTCGCATTCGTTACGCTCGACAGCGGTCGCCAGTGCCGCCAGCAATTCTGCGGGCGCGGCATCACCTTGCACGGCAGCCGGGTAAATGACGACAGGCACGGCAGGGAAGCGTCGTGCCAGGACACTCAGGATATCGCGAATCGCGGCACCACTCGGTGATGTAATGACTCCGATGCGTTGCGGGAGCACCGGCAGTGCCTGCTTGCGATCTTCATCGAACAGGCCTTCCTCAAAGAGCTTCCGCTTGAGCGCCTCGAAGCGCCGCTTGAGCACGCCCTCACCGGCAGGCTCCATCTGCTCGACGATAAGCTGGTAGTTGCCGCGCGCCTCATACAGGCTGACTCGGGCGCACGCGAGGACCCGGTCACCGTCCTTGAAGCGTATGGCAGGCCCGCGCTGGCGCTGGCGAAACCAGGCTGCGCTCACCTGCGCCTTGTCATCTTTCAGGCTGAAATAGATGTGCCCGGAGGCCGGACGCGACAGGTTGGAGATTTCGCCCTCGACCCAAAGCCGGCCGAAACCCTGTTCAAGCAGTGTTTTCGCGCGGCGGTTGAGCTGGCTGACGGTAATGGCGGCTTCTACGGGCATCGAGTGAGTATATCGTTTACCCGCAATTCGCGTGCGCGTACAATTGATCGATTAACCGCCACCAACTGAAGAGTTCCATGCGTATTGCCAAGGAAGCCCTGACATTTGACGACGTCCTCCTGCAACCCGGGTACTCCGATGTGTTGCCGCGTGAGGTCGACCTGAGCACGCGCCTGACGCGTGAGATTCGGCTGAGCATTCCGCTGCTGTCGGCGGCGATGGACACGGTCACCGAAGCACGGCTCGCGATCGCACTGGCGCAGGAGGGCGGCCTCGGCATCATTCACAAGAACATGTCCGTCGAGGAGCAGGCGAAGCAGGTGCGGATGGTCAAGAAGTTCGAATCCGGCATGGTCCGAAACCCCATCACGGTATCGTCGGACATGAGCATTCGCGAAGTCATCGAGCTGACCCGCGCCATGGGCATCTCCGGCGTGCCGGTTGTCGATGGCAATCGTACCGTCGGCATCGTGACCCACCGCGATTTGCGCTTCGAAACGCAGCTCGACGCCCCCGTATCGAACGTGATGACGCCCCAGGACAGGCTGGTGACCGTGCGCGAGGGCGCTGATGAAGAAGAGGTGTTGTCGTTGTTGCACCAGCATCGTATCGAGAAAGTGCTGGTCGTCGGCGACGACTACGTGCTGAAGGGCATGATCACGGCCAAGGACTTCCAAAAGGCCAAGGATTTCCCGCTGGCGTGTAAAGACGGCAGCGGCGCGCTGCGCGTGGGGGCGGCGGTTGGCACCGGTTACGATACCGACGAGCGCGTGGCGGCGCTGGCGGACGCCGGTGTCGATGTGATCGTCGTCGATACGTCGCACGGCTTTTCAAAAGGCGTGATTGAGCGCGTACGCCGCGTCAAAACCGCGCACCCGGACATCCAGGTGATCGGCGGTAACGTTGTCACGGGCGATGCGGCAGAAGCACTGGTCGAAGCCGGCGCTGACGGTGTCAAAGTAGGCATTGGACCGGGTTCGATCTGTACCACGCGCGTCGTAGCTGGCGTTGGTGTGCCGCAGATATCGGCGGTGGCAGAAGTGGCCGAGGCGCTGCGCGCATCCGAAATTCCGCTTATTGCCGACGGCGGCATTCGCTACTCCGGCGACATTTCGAAGGCGCTGGTCGCCGGCGCGTATTCGGTGATGATCGGCGGACTGTTCGCCGGCACCGAAGAGTCGCCCGGTGAGGTCGAGCTGTTCCAGGGCCGTTCGTACAAGTCATACCGGGGCATGGGCTCGCTGGGCGCCATGGGCCAGGCGCACGGCTCGAAGGATCGCTACTTCCAGGACGCGACCGAGGAACTCGAGAAACTGGTACCGGAAGGTATCGAGGGCAGGGTGGCTTACAAGGGCAGCATGGTGGCGATCGTGCACCAGCTCATCGGTGGCGTGCGTGCTGCGATGGGTTACACGGGCTGTGCCAGCATCGAAGAGATGCGCAACAAACCGAAGTTCGTGCGCATCACCGGCGCCGGGATGGCCGAAAGCCACGTACATGATGTGACGATCACCAAAGAAGCGCCGAACTATCGCGTCAAGAACTAAACGCATGCATCGAGATATTCATGCCGACAAGCTGCTGATCCTCGATTTCGGTAGCCAGTATACGCAGTTGATTGCGCGGCGCGTGCGCGAGTGCGGCGTGTACTCGGAGATTCATCCCTGGGACATGTCCGACGACGATATCGCGGCGTTCGGCGCGCGCGGCGTGGTGCTGTCCGGCGGCCCGGAATCCGTGAATCTTGACGATCCGCCAAGAGTGTCGCACGCCGTGTTCGAACTCGGCGTCCCGGTACTCGGCATCTGCTACGGCATGCAGACGATGGCGGCCGAGCTCGGCGGCACGGTCGAAGGGTCGATTCACCGTGAGTTTGGTTACGCTGAAATCACACCGGACCATTCCGGACTGTTTGGCGGTCTCAGCGACGTCGACGGCGAATCGTTGCTGAAAGTGTGGATGAGTCACGGCGATCGTGTTGAAAGCTTGCCGCCGGGTTTTGTAGCGACCGCCAGCAGTCGCAATTCACCGCTCGCCGCGATGGAAGACAGCAGCCGGCATTTCTACGGCGTGCAGTTTCACCCCGAGGTAACGCACACGCTAAAGGGCATGGAAATCATGCTGCGTTTCGTGCGCGATATCTGCGGCTGCGCGTGCGAGTGGACGCCGGATCACATCGTGGTGGACGCAATTGAAAAAGTGCGCCACGACGTTGGTGAGGACAAAGTGTTGCTGGGCCTCTCCGGCGGTGTGGACTCATCAGTCGTGGCAGCGTTGCTGCATGAGGCGATTGGTGATCAGTTGACCTGCGTGTTCGTGGACCACGGTTTGCTGCGGCACCACGAAGGTGACCAGGTGATGGAACTGTTCGCCGAGCATCTCGGAGTGAACGTCATTCGTGTGCACGCGGCCGAACGTTTCTTCCGCGCGCTCGACGGCGTGTCCGATCCGGAAGAGAAACGCAAGATCATTGGCGGCCAGTTCATCGAGGTGTTTGAAGAAGAAGCCGCGAAGCTCAAAGACGTGCACTGGCTGGCGCAGGGCACGATCTACCCCGATGTCATTGAGTCGGCAGGTGCCAAGACCGGCAAAGCGCATGTGATCAAGTCGCACCACAACGTGGGCGGTCTTCCCGAGCATATGCGCATGCAGCTCGTCGAGCCGCTGCGCGAACTCTTCAAGGACGAGGTACGCAAAATCGGGCTGGAGCTCGGGCTGCCACGTGCCATGGTGTTCCGCCACCCGTTTCCCGGGCCGGGCCTTGGGGTGCGCGTGCTGGGTGAAGTGAAACGCCACTACGTTGAGAAGCTGCAGCTGGCCGACGATATCTTCATTGAAGAACTTTACAAACACGACCTGTATGACAAGACCAGCCAGGCCTTCGCCGTGTTTCTGCCGATACGGTCAGTCGGTGTCATGGGTGACGGTCGTCGTTACGATTTTGTGATTGCGTTGCGCGCGGTCGAGACCATAGATTTCATGACGGCACGCTGGGCGCGATTGCCCTACGAATTCCTCGAGCACGTGTCGCTGCGGATCATCAACGAAGTGGATGGCATCTCGCGCGTCGTCTACGACATATCCGGCAAGCCGCCCGCCACGATCGAGTGGGAGTAGGCTGTTTGAGCTGGCCCGAGGCTGACACGGTCGCGATGCGAGCCGCGCTCGCACAAGCCAGCGTTGCCGCCGCTGCGGGTGAAGTGCCGGTGGGCGCCGTGGTTGTTGCGGATGGCGAGGTCATCGCGACCGGCCACAATCGCTCGATCCGTGATTCCGACCCCAGTGGCCACGCCGAGATAGTAGCGCTTCGAGCTGCCGCCGAATCCCTCGGCAACCATCGTCTTGCCAACGCGACGTTGTATGTAACGCTGGAGCCCTGCGTGATGTGCGTGGGCGCCATTGTGCAGGCACGTGTCAGTCGCGTGGTGTTCGGGGCTTACGATACCAAAGCTGGCGCCCTGGGAAGTGCCACGGACCTGTCAGACTCGAAAGCACTCAACCATCGTTTTGAGATAACCGGTGGTTTGCTGGCGGACGAGTGTGGCGCGCTCTTGAAGACTTTCTTTCAAGCCCGCCGATAGGTTGTCCTTACGCAGATTCCTGCGGCGCGTTGGCTTCGACCAGTTCCAGTGACTCCAAATCCTCGTCGGGCGATTCGTTGTCGAGTGACTCCTCATCGGCCGTCAGCCATTGCAGGATGTTGTAGTAACGGCGGACATTGTCGACGTACAGCACCGGTTCCCAGCCGCGCGCGTAACCGTAGGGTACGCGTGAATACCAGTTGCGCTGCGACAGCAGCGGCAATGCCTTCTTGATATCGACCCAAGTGTCCGGGTCGCCACCTTGCCATTCGACAATCATGCGCGCGTCTTTCAAATGGTAGAAACCAACGTTGTATGCGGCGAGTGCCATCCAGGTCCGGTCTGGCTCAGCGATGCTGTCGGCAACCCGCTCGGTCTGGCGAGCGAAATATTGCGCACCGCCAAATATGCTGCTCTCCGGATTCGTTCGATCCTCGATGCCGACGTAATCGGCGGTCGCCTGGGTGAGCATCATGATCCCGCGCACGCCGGTCGGCGACACGGCGTTCGCGCGCCAGTGCGACTCCTGGTAGCCGATGGCAGCCAGCAGGCGCCAGTCGATGCCCCATTCTTCGGCGGCCTGTTCGAACATGGCGCGGTAGCGGGGCAGGCGGCTCTCGAAATGGCGAATGAAATTGCGAGTACCGACGTAGTCGAACTGCTGAGTGTGCCCATAATAACGATCATGCACTTGCGCGAGGTAGCCGTTGCGCTCTGCGCTAATCAGAAAACGGTCGGCACGAGCGAGCAGAGTGTCCGCCATGCCTTTGGGGAAGGCCCAGGCGATCGGATCGTCGACTTTGAGGTCGAGGGCGACGCGCAGATCTGGATAGAAGTGGCGTTGTATATTGAAGTCCAGGCTGTCGGCAACAGTGAGGTCGACCTCGTCCACCGCCACCTTCGTGAGCAGTTCGGCGAACTCGAGATCGGCGTTTTCAGTCCAGCTGAGCTCGGGATATGTCGTCTGCAGGGCGGCCAGCAGATCGACGTGACTGCTGCCGGCGGCTATCTCGATGGTCCGATCAAGAATGTCTTCGACGGACCGTGGCTTGCCATCGCCGAGTTTGTAAATGAGATGCACATCGACGGACTCGTAGGGGTGCCCGAAATTCAGGTATTCACGTCGCGAATCGGTAATCGACAATCCGGCCGCCGCCATGTGCGCATCGCCGGACAGTAACTTCGGCATGATTTCAGAAACGCTGCCAACGGTTTCAATGACCAGTTCGACGCCGAGATTGTCGGCAAACTCCTTGACGAGATCGTACTCGGGACCGGACGGCCCGTCAGGCGTAATCGTGTACGCGGTGGGACTGTCACGCGTGACCACGCGAAGCTCACCCGTTTCGAGTACCTGCTCAAGAATGGACGGCGGCGACGAGCAAGTTCCGATCAGCCCCGCCAGCATGATGATCAGCAAGATTCGCACCCCCAGAGGCTACCTTAGACCGGCTGCAAATGCAGCGGCTTGATGTTCAAAATCGAACTCCTGGCCTACGTTTTCTAGCCAAGACACGGCCTATTGCGTACAATCCGCTGCCCCTGATGGGGGACACGAGTGGAGAGGTGCCAGAGTGGTCGAATGGGCCTGATTCGAAATCAGGTGTGCGGTTCTCCCGTACCGTGGGTTCGAATCCCACCCTCTCCGCCAAAATGAGAAAGGCCCCTTCCGGGGCCTTTTGCATTTTTGCCGAGCGGGTTGCGGATGAGAACCCTGTTCGACCAACGCAGCCGCGCAGCGGCATGTTGGCAGGGAGCTCGCGAAGCGAGCGAGCTGAATCCCACCCTTTTACGCTTGCCTATTGCTTAAGCTCTGCGAGCCGCTTTCTTTCGAGCCGGCGCTTTTTTCCTGGCGGTTTTCTTGCGAGCTGGTGCCTTTTTCCTTGTGGCTTTCTTTTTAGTTACCTTCTTTTTCGCCTTTTTCTTGGTAGCTTTCTTCTTGGTCACTTTTTTCTTCTTAGCCTTTTTCTTGGCCTTTTTCTTCGCCTTGGGCTTGCCGCCGAGCTGCCGGCGGATCTTTGCCATCGCGCGATCGACATGCAGGGCGTGCGACAGGTGATCGCGGGCACTCGCCAGGTCGCTCATTACAGGCGCGAGATCCTTACGTAACTTAGCCGCGTCGCTCCGCGCGCCGTCGAGCATTTTTTCGAGCTTGCCGATCTGTTTCTTAAGCTCTCGTTTAGCTTTGGTTGCAGTGGTGTTTGCCAGCCGTTCGCTCTTCTTTTGAAGATCAGCCCGTGCTCGTTTGGCGCGCGCGTTGGCGCGAGTTATATCCTTGCGTAACGCTTTACGCCGCCTGTCGAGTTCCCTGGTGGCTCGCGTCGCCGTTGCCAGGAATTGCTTTTTCGTCTGCTGCAATTGTTTTTCGAGTTCGCTCAGTTCTTTGCTCACGTGCATGCCTCCCAAAATTCACGAAGTTTCGTACCCGACAATAGCAGGGATCAAGCTCAAATTGTGTAAACAAAGGCCGCTGTCAGTCGACGAAATAAATGAATAAATGGGGACAGACCCCTTATTTTTTGTGTTCGGCATTGGCGATTAAGTAAGGGGCTCGGGCTATGTGTCCCACACGCCGAGGTGTTTGAGAATGCCCTCGATGACACCGGCGTGCATCCTTCTGGCACTCCATCAATCCAAATCCGGTTTTCGGGCATCTAACAGGCAGGTAACGCCAGTGATCATCGTGACCGCGCGTATAACTTACTGATTTTTTTCGCTCAGCTTGAGCCGGGCAAATCCCCGGATCGCATTTGCTTTAAGCTGAACTGGTGTTATACTCAACTATAACACTAACTTACTTGGTGCTGGAATAATGAACATCCCGACACCCATCTTGACGGCACTCGCGATCGCCAGCATGGCAACCCTTGCCGCGTGCGGTGTGGGCGAGGCCGGCGTTGCCGATCGAGATATCCTGCAAGCAACAACGCCAATACCCGTGGAGGTGGCACAACCGTATCGCCGGGACATACACGCGCGCTATGAGACGACCGCGACCCTGACCTCGGATGCCGACGCTCCGGTTATTGCCCGCGTCGCCGGTGAGCTTGTCGAACTGCTGGTTGAAGAGGGCGACACCGTAACAGCAGGCCAGGTGCTGGGGCGCCTCGACGGCGAGCGCCTGCGCCTCGAGATGCTTGCCGCCAAAGCCAATCTCGCCAGGGTGAGCAGGGAATTCAAGCGAAATACCGACCTTCATGAACGCGGATTGATCAGCGCGTCGATGTTTGATGGCCTGAAATACGAACGCGCCGCACTCGAGGCAAGTTACAAGCTGGCTGCTTTGAATTACGACTACTCCAACATCCGTGCCACTATCGCCGGTGTTGTGTCCGCACGAGAAATCAAACCCGGACAGAACATCAACGTGGGTGATGTCGCGTTTCGCATTACGGACGCAGCAGAGCTGGTCGCCTACCTGCAGATTCCACAGTCGCAGCTGCCAAAGTTCCAGGCGGGCCACACAGCGAGCGTGCAGATTGCATCGATGCCGGGTAGCGAGTTTCCGGCGTCGATTGTCCGCATCAGTCCGACAATTGATTCGCGCAATGGCACATTCCGGGCAACGGCCGTAATTCAAAATGAAGGCGGCGATTTTGCGCCGGGCATGTTTGGGCGCTTCACAATCGCGTACGAAACGCACCCGGATGCGCTGGTGGTTCAGGCGGCCGCATTGCTCGATGAAGACGAGCAGACAGTTGTTTACGTGGTCAATAATGGACAGGTCACGAAACGCGTTGTGGAAACGGGCATCCGGGAGGGCGATATGATCGAAATCCTCGGCGGGCTGAGTGACAATGACAACATCGTGGTCGTCGGGCACACCGGGTTGCGCGAAGGCAGCAAGGTTTTTGCGAGCCACACAGTTCGGAACAGCGTCAGTGGCTGATTGATGGCCAGCCGCTTTAGGACCTGACGATGCGTTATTGGGTCTTGGGCTACGGTTCCACAGGGGAAGAATCAATGAAGTTATGCCGTAAGAGCGCAGTGGCACTTATCTGCGTTTTCTTGCTGGGCGGTTGCGATCGACTTGACGACAAGAATGAAGAAGAGTCACCGCCGATCCCTGTCGAGACCAACCTACCCATCCGCGGTGATGTCGTTGCCGTTTTTTCCGGTACGGCGCCAATAGAGGCTTTCGCCGAAGCCGACGTAATTGCGAAAGTTGCCGGTGAAGTGCGCGAGGTGCTGGTCGAAGAGGGCGATGACGTCAAAGAGGGTCAGATTCTCGCCCGGCTTGACGGCGATCGCCTGCGTCTCGAACTCAACGAGTCTCAGGCCCGGCTTCGCAAGCTGCAGCGTGATTTCGAACGCAACCGCAACCTGAAAGAACGAGATCTGATCAGTGCCGGTGACTTCGACAAAATTCAGTATGAACTGGAGGCGTTACAGGCCTCCTACAATCTTGCCAAGCTGGAGCTCGACTACACCCAGGTCCGGGCGCCGATAAGTGGCGTTGTGTCCGAGCGATTCATCAAGCTGGGTAACACGATTACTATGTGTGAACCCGTATTCCGAGTAACCAGCATCGAGCCGCTCGTTGCGTATCTGTATGTTCCGGAGCGCGAGTACCGGAAAATATCTCCAGGGCAGCCGGTGAGAATTGACATCGACGCGCTCGCTGGCGAGCAGGTTCCTACAACCGTAACTCGCGTCAGCCCGAGCATCGACGCCGCAACCGGAACGTTCAAGGTTACGATCGAAATACTCGATCCCGCCCGGCGTATCAAACCTGGCATGTTCGCCCGCATCAGCATCGTTTATGACAAGCATGAAAACGTGCTGCAGGTACCGCGTAGCGCCATTGTGGATGAAATGAGTACAACCAGCGTGTTCGTCGTCGAAGGCGATGTTGCTATCCGCCGGCCGGTGCAGACGGGACTTGCCGCAAATGGTCTGATTGAAATCACCAGCGGCCTCGACGATAAAGACCACGTCATCACGGTGGGGCAGGTGGGTCTGAAGCCAGACGCCAGGGTGACGGTCATAAATGCTGCGGACAAATCGCCAGTCGAATCGACGTCCGACGGCACGGAAGAAAGCGAAAGCGTCACCGCAGGTCCGGAGTGATGCGGCGTCTGATTGAGCTGGCAACCGAGCGGCGCGTTACGATCGTCATGCTCATGGTTGCGATCGTCCTGTTCGGCATGGTGTCGCTGTCGCGGCTGAAACTGAACCTGCTGCCGGACATTTCCTACCCCACGGTGACGGTGCGAACCGAGTTTACCGGTGCGGCGCCGGTCGAGGTCGAGAACCTCATCACCAAGCCTATCGAGGAAGCCGTAGGGGTCGTGCGTAACGTCCGCCTGGTCCGCTCCGTGTCCCGCTCCGGGCAGTCCGACGTGACCGTCGAGTTCCTGTGGGGCACCGACATGGATATCGCGGGCGTCGACGTGCGGGAAAAAGTCGATGTCCTGTCCCTGCCGCTGGAGGCCGAGCGTCCGCTGCTGCTGCGCTTTGATCCCGCTTCTGAACCGATCATGCGGCTGGGCCTGTTATTCAAGGAGGACAGCAATGCCGAGGACGACTCGCCCGAGGTGCGCCTCAAGTCTTTGCGCAGGCTTGCTGAAGACCGCATCAAGACAGAACTCGAGGCACAACAGGGTACGGCGGCTGTAAAAGTCAGCGGTGGCCTCGAGGACGAAATTCAGATTCGGGTTGACCAGCAAAAGCTGTCGCAACTCGGCATCAGCATCGAGCAGATTGCCGCGCGAATCCGGGCGGAGAACGTCAACCTGTCGGGTGGTCGCCTCGAGGAAGGCGATCAGCGCTTCCTGGTGCGAACGCTCAATGAGTTTCAGAGTATCGAGGAGTTTCGTGGTGCCATCGTGGCGAACGTCGCCAACCGACCTGTCTACCTGGGTGATGTTGCAACGGTAGAGCGTGGCTACAAAGAGCGCGAGGCCATCACGCGCGTCAAGGGCCGCGAGTCCGTCGAACTCGCTGTCTACAAAGAAGGCGACGAAAATACCGTGCAAGTGGCCAAACTCATCGGCCAGCGCATTGAGCGAATTCGGGAGTCACTGCCCGAGGACATCGAGTTAGTCGAGATCTATGACCAGTCCAGGTTTATATCGTCGGCCGTCAACGACGTCAGAACCGCCGCGTTCCTGGGCGGCCTGATTGCGATCCTCGTGCTATACGGATTTTTGCGCGATGCAAAAGCCACGACAATTGTCGGCATCGCCATTCCGGTTTCAATTGTCGGCACGTTCCTGCTCATGTACACGAACGACATTTCCCTCAATATCATGTCGCTCGGTGGCATCGCGCTCGCCGTTGGTATGCTGGTCGATAATTCGATTGTGGTACTCGAGAATATCGTCAGAAAAAAAGAACAGGGACAGGGTGTCGTCGACGCTGCACAGAATGGTACTGCAGAAGTCGCGGGCGCCGTGACTGCGTCAACCCTGACGACCATCGCGGTTTTCTTCCCGATGGTGTTCATCAGTGGCATTGCCGGGCAACTCTTTCGTGACCAGGCGTTGACCGTGACCTTCGCGCTCGTATTCTCGCTGATCGTCGCGCTCACGCTCATTCCGATGCTGGCGTCACTGGGTGCTCGCAGCCGCTACGACGACGGCGACGACGGCAGGCCGGCAGGACGATTCACGCGCGCAGTCGCTGCCGTCGTGCGGTGGTTCGGGATCGCCTTTTTCGCCATTAGCAAGTTCTTCCGGATTCTGCTCTGGCCGCCAACCTGGGCCATGCAGCGCCTGTATGGCGGGGCCGCTGCCGTGTACCCGCCACTACTGCGGTGGTCGTTGTCCCACCGCTGGCTCGTGGTAGCCGCGGCCGCCATCATATTCGTGGCGACGATGGCGCTGGTCCCACGCCTCGGGACCGAACTGATCCCCCAATTGTCGCAAGGCGAATTCAACGTTGACCTGCGCCTCTCCCCGGGCGCGCCGTTGGCCGAGACTGATCGGGCTATACAGTCAGCACAGCGAGCCGCTGCCGGCATCGACGCCGTTGCGCTCGACTATTCGGTTGCCGGCACGGGCAACCGCCTCGATGCAAATCCGGTCGATGCCGGCGATAACACGGGGTCTCTGAGCATTACGCTAAAACCGGGGTCGGGACGGCAAGCCGAAGACCGAACGATGGCGGCGATGCGTGCGGAGCTCGCGCGGTTGCCTGGCGTGCAGTACAAATTCAGTCGACCTGCATTGCTGTCATTCGCCAGCCCGTTGCAAATAGAAATTTCCGGCTTTGACTTCGACGCGCTTGCGCGTACGAGTCAGGCACTTGTCGACACGATGTCCGCTTCGAATCGCTTTTCCGATATCAAAACGACGGTGGAGCGCGGCAATCCGGAAATCCAGATCGTTTTCGACCAGGAACGCACCGCCAAGCTCGGACTGGCTGTGCGCGACATCGCGAACCTGGTTGTTGCCAACGTCCGCGGCGAGCTGGCAACACGTTACACCTGGCGCGACAAGAAAATTGACGTACTCGTTCGCAGTGTCGACACCCGGCAATCGAGTATCGAAGAAATCCGGCGCCTGATTGTGAATCCTGCTTCCGACAGGCCCGTGACGCTGGATGCCGTTGCAACAGTTATCGTGTCGCAGGGTCCCGCGGAGATCCGTCGCGTCGCACAGCAGCGCGTGGCTGTTATCACGGCGAATCTCGCCTACGGAGATCTTGGTGCCGCTACCCTTGAAGCTGGCAATATTGTCGGCCGCCTTGCCCTGCCACCGGGAATTACGGTGCTGGTATCCGGGCAGAGCGAAGAGATGCAGAAGTCATTCGAGTCCATGCGGTTTGCCCTGGTGCTTGCCATATTCCTGGTTTACCTTGTCATGGCGTCGCAGTTCGAGTCCCTGATACATCCGTTTGTCATCCTGTTCACTATCCCGCTTGCGCTGGTCGGTGCGGTCATCGCGCTTTTCATTACAGGTACTACTGTCAATATAGTCGCGTTCATTGGCGTGATCATGCTTGCCGGTATCGTTGTGAACAACGCGATAGTGCTCGTCGATCTCATTAACCAGCTGCGCGCGCAGGGCAAAGAGCGGCACGACGCGATAATAGAAGCGAGTACTGCACGATTACGACCGATCCTGATGACCTCGCTGACAACGGCACTCGGACTGCTGCCGATGGCTGCGGGTTTTGGTGAGGGATCCGAAGTCAGGACGCCGATGGCCATCACGGTCATTGGCGGACTGGTCGTGTCGACGCTGCTGACGCTGGTCGTCATTCCCGTCGTGTACTCGTTAATGGACAGGAAACGATGGCCCGCGACCGAGCCTGACGCGGGAATCGCACGATGAAGCACACCGAAGTTGCTTTGCGCCGTCCGGTTACGACCGTGGTGGTGTTTGTGGCGCTGGCACTGGTCGGTATTATTGCGGCCCGGCTGTTGCCGCTGGAGAAATTCCCGGACATCGAGTTTCCCGGCATATTTGTGCAGATACCCTATGCCGGATCGACACCCGAGGAAGTCGAGAAGCTGATCACCCGCCCGGTAGAGGAGGCGCTGGCCACATTATCCGGGGTCGAACAGATGTTCTCGAGTTCCCGCGAAGGGCAGGCGGAGATCTTCCTCCTGTTTGGCTGGGATCAAAGCATGGGCGCCAAAGGTATCGATGCGCGCGCCAAAGTGGATGGCATCCGCCACCTGTTGCCTGCCGACGTACGTCGCATCTTCGTTTTCACAGGCTCACTGGGCGACCGGCCCGTGTTGAACCTGCGCATCTCCAGCGACCGCGATCTGTCGGATAGCTATGACATGCTGGACCGCCTGCTGAAACGGCGACTTGAGCGAATTGATGGCGTATCGCGGGTTGATCTGCAGGGCGTCGATCCCCGTGAGATCCGCATCCTGCTCGAACCGGATCGACTCGCCGCGCACGGCGTCGATCTCGCATCATTACGCGACCTGCTCGTAAGCAGCAATTTCGCCGTCAGCGCCGGCAAGATCACGGCTGGCGATCAACGCTTCAGTGTCCGTCCGAGCGGCGAATTCACATCGGTCGATGAGATTCGTAACCTCACGATCAATAAGTCCGGGCTGCGCCTGGGCGATATTGCCAACATCGAGTTGCGCACGCCGGAACGCAACTACGGTCGTCACCTTGATCGTGACTATGCAATCGGCGTTGCAGTCAGTAAGACAACCGGTTCCAATCTGGTCGACGTCACCGACAGGGTCATTGCCGCAGTCGAAGAAGTCGGCAAGTTGCCGCAGATGCAGGGCATCAAGATTTTCTCGCTGGATAACGATGGTGACAGCGTGCGCGAGTCGCTCTCGGACCTGCTAACCGCCGGAGCACTCGGCGGTATGCTTGCCATTTTCGTCCTTTACCTGTTCCTGCGGCAGGTCACCACGACCCTGATCGTCACCGCCGCCGTGCCATTTTCGTTGATGATTACCCTGGGCGCCCTGTATTTCGCCGGGCTCACATTGAATATCCTGTCGATGATGGGGCTGATGCTGGCTGTCGGCATGCTCGTTGATAATGCGGTTGTTATCACCGAGAGCATTTTCCGCCATCGAGCCGAGCGGCCTGAGGCGCCATTCCAGTCAACGCTCGATGGCGTCAATGAAGTTGGCCTCGCTGTCATCGCCGGTACTGCAACGACCATCATCGTATTTGCACCGATCATCTTCGGTGCACAGATTGACATTACGATATTCCTGACGCACGTGGCGGTTACGATCATCGTTGCGCTGCTGGCATCATTGCTGATTGCGCAGACACTGGTACCGATGCTGGCGGCGCGTGTCGCGGTGCCGCCCCGACCGAAGGCGCGCGCGTGGATCTCCCGCCTGACGGAAAAGTATGTTGATAGTCTCGAGTGGATTCTCGGTCATCGTTGGTGGACGGCACTCGGTATCTTCCTGGTTTGTGTGGTCGGTGTGTTACCGATGGCGCTCGGTATCGTCAAGTTCGACATGTTTCCGCAAGATGTCGGGCGACGTCTGTATATGCCTTATCACGTTGAGGGCCAACACGCGCTGGAACGTGTTGAGTCGACCGTTAACACGATCGAAGACTATTTGTTCTCGCGCCAGGAGGAGTTCAATATTCGCTCGATTTACAGCTACTACACTGAGGACCGGGCAGAGTCGACGATCCTGCTAACTGATCAGTCCGATGCAACCCTGTCGACCAAGGAAATCATTGAGCGTATCGAGAAAGATATGCCTGATATCGCCATCGGCAAGCCCAACTTCCAGTTCGATCGGCATGGTGGTGGTGAAGGCTTTTCAATCCAGATCAGCGGTGATTCGACCGAAATACTGAATCGGCTGGGCACCGAAGTCGCACGGGCGCTGACGACAGTTGAGGGTTTGAAAGATGTGCGCAGTGATGCCGAGGCGGGCGACAAGGAAGTCCGAGTAAGCATCGACCGGTCCCGGGCTGCAGCGGTAGGCCTGACAGCGGCGGCCATTGCTCAATCAGTCAGCATCGCGATGCGCGGCGAGAACCTGCGTGAATTTCGGGGCGAAACCGGAGAAATCGCGGTGCGCCTCGCTTTTCGTGACGACGACAAACAGAGCATCGAACAGCTGGCTGACCTGCCCTTGTACACGGCGGATGGCCGGCGGATTACGTTGGGCAGTGTCGCCTCCTTCCAGGTCAACGCCTCGCCCGACACGATCCGCCGCACCGATCGTCAAACCGCAATTGTTCTGACTGCCAATCTCGAAGACAAGGTCTCGGCAAACGACGTAAGACCGCGCGTAAAGAGCCTCATGGAACAGATAGAGCTACCACCCGGTTACAGCTGGAAAGAGGGCCGCGGCTTTGAGCGCGAGGATGAGACCGCAAAGATGATGGCCATGAATATCGTGCTCGGTGTTGCCTGCATTTTCCTGGTCATGGCCGCCCTGTTTGAGTCGATGCTGTTGCCTTTCTCGATCATCCTCGGCTCGATCGTGTTCTCAATTTTCGGCGTATTCCTGTTTTTTGCCGCGACCGGCACAACGTTCTCGCTCATGGCGATGATCGGCATCATGATTTTGATCGGCGTTGTGGTGAACAACGGGATCGTACTGGTCGATCACGTGAACAACCTGCGGCAGGAAGGAATGCCGCGAGAACAAGCAATCGTGACCGCCGGACGTGATCGCCTTCGCCCAATCCTGATCACGGTCGCCACGACTATTGTCGGGCTCGCGCCACTGGCGATGGGCACGACACAGGTGGGTGGCGACGGTCCGCCGTATTTTCCGATGGCCAGGGCAATCATCGGCGGGCTGGCATTTTCAACCGTTGTCTCTCTGCTTGTCGTTCCGGCGCTGTATGTGTACTTCGACAGCCTTGCCGCCTGGGGCCGCAAGGTCATGCGAACGGCTCGACTGGCGCGTGAGTCCAGCCAAGGCTCTGCCGCGGTCTAGTGTTCGCGTGAAAAAGGGGACAGACCCACTGCTGTCCCACTTAATTTCTCACCAGCCCGAGTTTTAGCTGGGGTGGCGGCAAGCCGCGTTGGTCCGAGGGTTGTAAAAGGGCAAGCAATGACCGCCGTGCGAACAGGTTGAGTTGCAATAAACGGAGTATTTGCTGAAGGCTCTTACTGATCTTCGATTGGAACTTCAAAAAGGCCAGAAGTAAATACACGCACAAGGCTGACAGTATTTGCGTCATCACGGCGTTCTCGCTGGTACCGAGAAAGGCTTTGATCTTGAGGTTCTGTTTGATCCATTTGAAGAACAGTTCAACCTGCCAGCGTTGCTTGTAAATATCGGCAATGGTTTTGGCTGACCAAGTGAACTGGTTGCTAATGAAAACGTAGTGCTTGCCCGTTTCAGGGTCGCGGTAACCGATGCGGCGGATCGGTTTGAGCGGCT
>JBATID010000415.1:0-3149 GCA_049667545.1 Woeseiaceae bacterium | reverse complement strand
CTGGATATCGTTTTCGCTCGTCCTGCCGATCGTAACCCGATCCTTGAATAGCGGGAACCGCAGGACCTGGCCTCCGATATTGCCAATCATGACGCGCGATACTCTTTCGCGGTCGTCACTGGCACGCGCGATATCCGCTTTCGATCCATCGTCCAAACGACCCGACATGCGATCGTCAATATCATGGATAACCTGTTCGATTTTGCCGATGGAATCAAATTGTTCCGATTTCTTTGCCAGTTCCTTGAGCAGGGCATTGATCGCAGTGCTCTTGGTTTCCAGCTTATGCTCTAACTCCTCGGTCGATCGGGTTAGTCGCTTGATCTGCTTCTCGAGTTCTTCGATGTGTCCCTTCGCCTGCTCGTCGTTCTGGCTCAGCATGCCCTCCAGGTCAGCCTTGAATTCGTGAGCCTGCAGCAATTCAGACGCAAGTTCCTTGTTCACTTTGGTGGTCTCGGTGACCGTGTCCTGTGCATCCCCGAGTTCGAAGCGCAGGTTGCGAAGTTCCTGCTCGTGATCCGCCTGTAACTTCTGGAGGGCCGCCTGTTGTTTCGTTTGTTGCTTTTCAACACCAGTTTGCAATTCCGCAATTAACGCGTTCGCCTTGCTAATTTCTTCCGCCAGCTTCGCATTTTCAGTAGCCACGAGTTCCAGCGATTCACTTAGCCGATCGCGCTCATCCACGAGTTCCGAATGCGATTCGGCAAGGTCGCGCATCTTGTCGCGCAACGTATCTGCATACTGCTCGGTGCGTACGATCTGTGCCTGAATCTCCTGCGCCTCTGACCTGCTGATGTCTGCCAGCACAATATCCGGTGGGCCCCGGTCCAGAACCGCCTTCAATTCGCGACTTGTCTTCTCAAGTTCTTTCTCGACGGCTTCCAGCGCCGCCTCTTTTTCGGTAATAGTCGAACCCTGCTCTTCGACTTGCCGCTGCAGTTCGGCATGTTGTTCGTCGAGCCGTTGCTTCGTTTCGGCATCTTCCGCGATCTTCGTCTCGAGCGTAAAGATCTTCGCGCCCGCGGCCTCGAGGTTGGCCAGCATCGTCTGAACATCGGCATTGGCCTTGTGGAGCGCCTTGACGTGATCGGCGTCAGTCGAACGTAAATCCTCGAGCTCGCCGGTCAATGCCGCGTGTCGTTGTTCGAGCGATGCGTGTGCCTCGTCGCGAGCTTTGAGCTCTGCATCGAGACTTGCGACTTCTTGTGACCGGGAGTCGAGTTCGGAGCGGGCAGCCGCCAGTTCGCGCGTAGCGTTTTCAAACTCTTTTTTCTGTTCCGCTGCCGCGGTCGTGTGTTCGGCAACTTGCTGCCAGGTGACTGCATGTTTCTCGACGAGTTGTTCGTGATCCCGTCGACGATCGCTGTTTTCGGACCTGAGCTTCTTTATCGTCTTGTCGCGCTTCTTCAGCAGATTGCGTTTGCGTGCAACGTCGCTCTTGAGCTCGTCTACTTCTTTCTTGAGATTGCTCACAACCTCTTCGCGAGCGCTTATTTCAGTTTCGAGTCCCAGCCATTTCGAGCGCAGCTGTTCGATGTCAGACTGTAATCGGCTGATCGTTTCGGAGCGTTCGTCGAGGTCGGGCTGCAATGCCGAAAGGGACTGCGTACTTGCCGTGTCGTCATCACTGGCCGCGGCTGCGGCAGCGCGAAGTTCGGTTACATCGAGCTCGGCTGTAGTTTCATCGTCTTTCGAGACTAATTCATTTATTTTTTTATTCTTATTAGCCATACAACACAGTTTACCACGTCGCGACACCGGCTCAAACGCTGCGGACGTTCAAAATTTGATCTTAAGTTAAATACTGAATGGGGTCAGAGTACATTTGCCGGAAAAATGTACTCTGACCCCATTTAATCCTTTGGGTGGTATGCTCGTCACCGTATGACGAAACGCAGAAAGATTGTCTGGACGATAGTGGCTGTGCTGGTCGCAGCACTTGCCGCGTCCGGGTTTGCCGACAACCGCTCCGACACCTACGCGGACGAGGCCTTCAAGCGTGCGCTGGTTACCTTCGCCGTCGCCCGGTCACTCAACGGCGTTATCTCGGTCGCACAGGGCACGGAAATCGCCGTCGAGCCCGGCGGCGTCGGCGTGAACTTCACCGTCGGCCAGATACTCGACCCCATCAATGACCTCGTCGAGCAGTTCTCATCGGTCATGCTCGTCGCCGCAAGCTCTTTGGGCCTGCAGAACGTCCTGCTGAGTATGACCGGCTGGTGGGGCGTGACGATCGTCCTCGTTCTCGCTGCAGTATTTCTCGTCGCAGCCAACTGGTGGCCGGGTGGCACAAAATCGGCGACCACCACGCTGGCGATCAGAATTTTCCTCCTCGCCGCGTTTTTGCGCTTCGCTCTCCCGGTCCTGATCATCGGCACACACGTCGTGTTCAACACCTTCCTGGTGAACGAGCACGATGCGGCAACGGCCGTACTGGAGGCGACCAGTTCCGAGATTGAGGAAATCAGTCAGCAGGAGTTCGTTACCGAGCCTGACCCGACGGAAATGGGCCTGATGGATCGACTCGGGGAGATGTGGAACAGCTCCGTCGCGCAGCTCGATGTCTCCGGGCGCATAGAGCGGCTAAAGGACAGTGCGTCGAACGCCAGTGAGCAGATCGTCCGCCTGATCGTCATTTTCGTCATGCAGACGATCATTCTGCCACTCGCCTTCCTGTGGGTGTTTGTCGAGGGGCTTAAGGGCATCGCCGGCCGCGCCGCGCGTTTCGGGCCCGACTGACACGCCGGGCCAGGTATGGGATAAGCATATGCCGGGGCAAACAAGCGACATTGTGATAATTGGTGCGGGCGTGGCAGGGCTCGTCGCCGCCTACGAATGCCTGGAGCGGGACCAGTCCGTGACCATCGTCGACCGGCACGCAGCGCAGAACGTCGGCGGGCTCGCTCGCTGGGCTTTTGGCGGCATGGCACTGGTGGGTACACCGCTGCAGCGCAGGATGGGCATCAGGGATACCCCGGAGCTGGCGCTGCGCGACTGGCGCTCATTCGCGGAATTTGGCGACGCTGATGTGTGGCCGAAACAATGGGCGAAAGCCTACGTTGAGCACAGCGCCGAACGAGTCTTCCACTGGTTGCGCGGCAAGGGAATGCGCTTTATGCCCGCCGTCAACTGGGTAGAGCGTGGCAATT
>JBATID010000414.1:0-3804 GCA_049667545.1 Woeseiaceae bacterium | reverse complement strand
CCTCAATCCAGTGGTCCGGCACGTTGGCGCGATAGCGAATGGGCGGCTGCCGCGGCCACAGGTGCTCGGGTGCGTCGATGATCCGCGCAGCGTGGGCCCGTGCCCGACCATCCTTGAGATCCACGCCGCGCAACAGCCTATCCAGCTGGGCCCTGGATGGCTTGCCCTCAACCTGTGCCCAGTAGGTTTTCGGTGTCTGCGAGCCAGGCTGGCTGATTCTCGCCTGCAGCCCGCCGTCGTCGGTCAGGAGTAGCAGACCCTCGCTGTCAAAGTCCAGGCGCCCGGCCGGATAGACGTTCGGCGTATCGACGAAGTCGGCCAGCGTGGTGCGACCATCCGGATCACGGAACTGGCACAGCACCTGGCAGGGCTTGTTGAGAAGGACTAGCGGCATAGGAGCATGAGTTGGCGCGTCGCAAGGGGCTCGGGTGCCTACATTGCCCAAAATTACGCGTTCTGTACAATGCACGCCCACTGAAGTCCGGCTGAGAAGACTATGCATTACGACCATATTGAGGTGCCTGCTGACGGCGCGGCTATTGTTGCCAACCCCGACCATTCGCTCGTGGTTCCCGACAACCCGATCATCCCATTTATCGAGGGTGACGGTATTGGTGTCGACGTCACGCCGGTCATGTTGAACGTGGCCGAGGCAGCCGTCGAACTGGCCTACGGCGATGCGCGTCATCTGCGCTGGATGCGCGTGTTTGCCGGTCAGCGTGCGACCGACGTGTATGGCGATAATGTCTTTCTCCCGGAAGAGACACTCGACGCCATGAAGCGCTTCGTTGTTTCGATCAAAGGGCCGTTGTCGACACCGACGGGCGGCGGAATTCGCTCGCTGAATGTTGCCATCCGGCAATCGCTCGATTTGTATGCCTGTGTCCGACCGATTCGTTATTTTCCGGGTGTGGAAACGCCGATGAAAGATTCCGACCTCGTCGACATGACCGTGTTTCGCGAGAACACCGAGGACATCTACGCCGGCATCGAGTTCCCGACCGGCTCGCAGGAAGTGCAGAAACTGATTCACTTCCTGCAGACGGAGCTGGATGTGACGAATATCCGCTTTCCGGCGAGCTCGGGAATTGGCATCAAGCCGGTCTCGAGAGAGGGCTCCGAGCGCCTCGTGCGCAAGGCGATCCAGAATTGCGTGGATCGCGACTACGGGTCGGTGACGCTGGTCCACAAAGGCAACATCATGAAGTACACCGAAGGTGCATTCTGCCGGTGGGGTTACGAGGTGGCGCGTGCCGAATTCGGTGCAACGGAAATAGGCGACGGCCCCTGGCTGGCATTCAAGAACCCCGTCACCGGCCGGGAAATCGTTATCAAGGATGTGATCGCTGATAACTTCCTGCAACAAATTTTGTTACGTCCTGAAGACTACGATGTCATTGCCACGCTTAACCTGAATGGCGACTACATCTCCGACGCACTGGCCGCGCAGGTGGGCGGCATTGGTATTGCGCCGGGCGGCAACATTGGTGATGGCGTGGGCGTGTTTGAAGCGACGCACGGTACTGCGCCCGGTTTCGCCGGCAAGAACCGTGTCAATCCCGGTTCGCTGATTTTGTCCGCAGAAATGATGCTGCGCTACATGGGCTGGACGGAAGCCGCTGATCTCATCATCAAAGGTGTCGCCGGCGCGATTGCCAATGGTGAGCTTACTTTCGATCTGGCGCGATTACGGACCGCTATTCGTGCGCCCAAACGTAAAGCGAGGACGCACGACAAGAAGGAAGTCCAGCAGCAACTTGAGCGATTAATTCCGGGTGCTCGGCTGGTTGGTACGCGAGGTTTCGGACGGGCCGTCATCCGCCACATGCAAGACTGAGGCGTGGACAAATCGGTCTTTGATAAAACGTGCCGCGATTGCTCGCGGCTCTCGACATTCCTTGACGATGTCAAAGGCCGGTATCCCGACTATTACTGCCGCCCGGTGCCGCCCTTTGGGGTAGCTGATGCGAGATTCCTGATCGTCGGTCTGGCGCCGGGTCTGCACGGTGCCAACCGCACCGGGCGCCCCTTCACAGGCGATCATGCGGGTATTCTGTTGTACCGGATGTTGCACAAGTACGGATTCAGCTCGCATGATCAGTCGACAGCCGCCGATGATGCGCTGACGCTTATCGATTGCCGCATCACCAACGCAGTAAAATGCCTGCCGCCCGACAACAAACCGGTTGGCGCCGAGGTCAACACCTGCAATCGATTTCTTGCCAGCGAACTCACGTTATTGCCGGCTGCGTCGGTTGTCCTGGCGCTCGGCGGTATCGCGCACCGTGCCATCATCAAGGCGCTGAGTCGACGGCAGGCAGACTATAAATTTGCGCACGCGGCGCTGCACAATCTCGGCGAGTTTCGCCTGCTCGACTCGTATCATTGCAGTCGCTACAACACGAACACGGGTCGATTAACCGAATCGATGTTTGACGACGTATTTGCGAAGGCCCGCGACTTGCTTGTTAAATAGACGGGTGAGTGACGACGCAAAATTTGAAGTAAAGACGTTCCTCGGCAGCCTGACGCACCGGCCAGGCGTCTACCGCATGCTCGACAGCAAGCACCGCGTGATCTACGTCGGCAAAGCACGCGATCTGAAAAAGCGGGTCTCCAGCTACTTCACTCGAACTCAAGCCTCGGTGAAAACAGCCGCGATGATGGAGCGGATGGCGCGCGTTGAGGTCACCGTGGCCAATACCGAGGCAGAGGCACTGCTGCTCGAGTACAGCCTGATAAAGCGCCACAAGCCGCGCTTCAATGTGCTGCTGCGAGACGACAAGAGCTACCCCTATATTTATGCGTCGACCGAGCACGCATTTCCCCGGCTGCAGTTTCATCGCGGTGCGCGCCGTGGCAAGGGTCGGTATTTTGGGCCATACCCGAGCACAAGGGCCGTGCGCGAGACGCTCAACGAGCTCGAAAAGCTCTTCCTGATTCGCAACTGCAAAGACAGCTTCTTTAGCAACCGCACGCGACCCTGCCTGCAATATCAGATCAAGCGCTGCACGGCACCGTGCGTCAAGCTGATTTCCGCCGAGCAGTACCGCCAGGACATCGACGCCGCTATTCAGTTTCTCGACGGCAAGAACAAAACCGTCGTCGATACGTTTGTGCGACGTATGGACGAGGCAGCGGCGCGACAAGACTACGAACAGGCCGCGCGTTTTCGCGATCAGATTTCGCGGCTGAAAGAAATAGCAGCACGACAACTGGTGAAACGCTCGGATCGCAAGGACCTCGACATCCTTGGCTTTGCATCGAACGGGGCCATGCACTGTGTGACCGTGCTGTTCCTTCGTAACGGCTCCATTATCGGGAGCCGCGATCACTTTCCGCGCCTTGCCGGTGAGACCGACAAGCAGAAAATCCTGAATGCGTTCGTGGCCCAGTACTACCTGGGCCGTGAGGCGCCCCCGGAGATTATCGTTGGTATGGGTATCGAAGATGCCAACCTGCTGGAAGCGGAGCTTGGCAATCGTGCCGGCCACAAGGTCCTGATTCGTGCGCGGGTCCGCGGTGACCGGGCGCGCTGGCTGCAAATGGCAAACACCAATGCCGACCAGGGCTTGAGCCTGCGGGCAGCCAGCAACGCGACCATTCGTCGGCAGTTCGTGGCCCTTGGCGAGGTGTTGCAACAGGAAGAGCCACCGCAGCGGCTCGAATGTTTTGACGTAAGCCATACCTCGGGCGAGGCGACGGTGGCATCGTGCGTCGTCTTCAACACGGCCGGGCCGATGAAAAGTGACTATCGGCGTTTCAACCTTACTCCTGCCGCAGCGGGTGACGACTACGCGGCAA
>JBATID010000413.1:0-4255 GCA_049667545.1 Woeseiaceae bacterium | reverse complement strand
GTCGATTAGGTTTTGTCTGGCGATTCAGTCTCCACTTCCTCTGAGTTCTTAGAGAGTGCGATCTCAGTTCTTACTGTGTAAATCGCCATTCGAAATTGAAAATCTGTAGCCATCACTTTGAACTCGTCAACAAGCGCCGGGCGCCCTCCAACACCACCTCGATGTCTGCCCCGAATGGCCGCGCCAACACACCGATTACCTCTTCTGCGGCATATACTCGACCCCGCCCATGGCCACGACGGTCGCGAATGATGCCAGCTTTTTCGAGTCGATTGATACCATCACTTGCTGCCTGCATCGACACCTCGAGTTCCGCCGCCATCGTTTTGATTGTCAAAAGCGGCATTTTCAACAACAAGGTAAGCGCACGCTCGGCAGAAGAACCTCGACGGAACTTTCCGCGCTGGCGCCATGCTTTTGGCAAGTCGTGAAGTGTCCGCTGCGTCTCGGACTCTTCTGCACTGCTGATAAGGATTGCGCGACAGACGAACTCAACAAGACGACGATACCTGAGTTTCTTCTGTGCCTCCTGCAATGCCTCGCCGTATTCTGCACGCTCTGCTTCGACGTAGCTTGATAGATACAGAGGGAGTTTGCCCGCTGCGACCATTTGTAATGCCCACAATATCCGGCCGATGCGACCGTTGCCGTCAGTGAATGGATGGACTGCTTCGAAGTGCGCGTGACCGATCGCCATGCGAACGGGTAAGGACAAACCCATACCCGCGTCGCCAGGTTCAAGGACCGTTTTGTCCGCAATCCAATCGAGAACTGCATCGAGGCATCGGGGCACATGTTGCGGTGGTGCCGGGTTATAGATGGAATCTTCTTTGCGACCGAGGCTGCCGATCTGAACGACCGCTCCGGGTTGGCCCGGCGTCCGCAGTCTCCCAGCGACTCCTGCAAACCCGGGGTCCTTTTCCATCACGTGCCTATGCAATTCGCATAGATAATCCGACGTCAAGGCCGCCAATCCATTGCACTCTACAGCCTCGGCCCCGTGCAGCAACGCATTGGCGTAACCGCGGACAGCAGCGGTCGCAGAACGATCGGCACCGGAGATGGCCGGTGACAGAACCTCGTCCACGGTAGACCAGGTGCCCTCCATTCTTGAAGAGGATACGGCTTCCCGCCGAACCAGAAGATAAGCCAGCGTTTTTTGAAACTCGTCGGCTGCTGCTAACGATGTCCGCGCCTGAAGAACATGGATCGCATCACGAACCAGCAATAGATCCAGCCTTTCAGTAAAGGTAACAGGCGGCTTCGGAGGAACAACAAACCAGACGTTGTGGTAGCCGGGCTTGTCGATTTTTTCGACGCCGAAGCCCCGTGGCCGGGTAAATTGCTGGCGCAAACTCCCGGCCAGTTCATCCCTTCTCATCAGAATAACCTTGAATTACCATTCCTTAATTCAAGTTTATTTACTTATTCCTGATTTATCAAGCGACAACTCAATCTTGTTGAGCAGACTGTGCACAGCTCCTTCACGATCCATCCGGCCTGGTCGCCATCAAACGCTGCTCAGGAAGCGGTTGCCGGTGCCGGAGTAATTCCCGGCCTTCGACGAGAATCTCTATCAGGAGCTTTTCGTGGGGATCAATGTGAGGACCTGAGGTTTCGACCAACTCCTCAAGCTGGTACAGCGCAAACCAGAATGTCCTCTCCTCCGGACTTGGATCGGTTAGTTCAGACTTACCGAAGACTTCTTGCCACTCCGCAAGTACGCTTTCGACGTAGCTGAGCGCATCGAGTTCATCTGCCGATCCCGGTGCCGTGCCGTCGAGATAGCGCAGCAGCACCAACCGCTGGTGTTCAATGAACCGTTCATGGCCCTGAGTAGTTGCCTCGCTCCGTTCTCCGACGCAAGGCTTTTTCGGCGACGTCGACATACGACTATTCTCACGGATCCTAGTGCGAGAATACCGTGTGCATTTCTGCGCCAATCAACCCGATTTGCAAGTGGCGCAAATTACAGGGGCACGTCGGTTGAGGGTGAGATCTGGAAAGTGGTGGCCAGGGGCAGACCGATTCGCAGCGCGAATCAGGACGCACGAAGTGCGCCCCGAAGGGGTAAGGATCGACAACAAGTCGATCCGCATCAATCGAACCACCGACCCGCGGATTTTCAGAAGTCTAAGCGGTTGATTCTGTTTTTACTTTTCAACTAGTTACCGGGGCGTCCGTTGCCTTCAGTGCCTCGCTGTGCATGACGATGCACAGCTGATCCACGCAAATCTCCCGCAGGGAATTTATTACTTTTGTGGTGCAATCGTGACGATGGCCAGTCCGCAATGTCCAGAACTAGCTTGCCCCGACGATGTTTCGCCAATAGCCCCGTCCATCTTCGATCACGATCTGTTGACCTCCGACATCCCTGGACAGCGTCTGCAGACGTCGCAAAATCCGCGATGCGTCGATGCCGGTCGCGATGCGCGGTCGTCCACGCGCAGGTGCATGTCTCGATGGGTCGTCACTGCGCTCGTTGAGCACGACGGGAACGAATTCCAGCGCCTCCAGACTCCCTCGATCGTAGTTGCAATGCACGATCGCCGACTCCCAGACCTCGCCAGGGTAGTGACCGATGGCGGTGCGGGACTGAAACACGAGGCTGCCGAGGCCGAACAGCGCCAAGCTTTTCTTATGCCGCGCAATGCCGTGCAGCAGCGGCGCGCCGTGACTTAAATAAATATCGGCGCCTGATGCCGCACATCGTGCCGCCCACGTTTTCGCCCACGGCCGGGTGACTCGCATGTCGTCACCCCAGTCATGGTTGTGATGGTAGGCGATAACGACATCGGCCCGGCGACGCGCGACCGCGATTGAACGCAGTATCCGCCGGGCGTCATCTGCATGGGGCTCGCCATCGGCAAGGCGCAGTTCGTTCACGCCCGCGCGACTTGCTGTCGCAGCGGCACCGTCGCGAATCTTGCCGGTCGCCATCGCCACGATGGCGACGCGCTGCCCGCGGACCGTCATGAACGCCGGCGCCGACGCTTCGTCGAGATCGGCGCCGGTTCCGGCCGCAGCGAAGCCAGTCCCGATGACGGCCGACCGGGTGGCCATAACGCCCTCGGTACCAAGATCCCAGGCGTGATTGTTGCTGAGCGCGAGCGCGTTGAAACCCATGGTTTGCAGGCAACCCAGCGCCGTGGGTGGTGCGGTGTGCAGGAAGATCGTGTCCCGCGTTGGCGCGCCGGATTGCTCCGTTTGAATGGCCACCTCGAGATCGGTGAAAACGACATCGCCCTTTTGCAGTTCTGCGACGATCTGCTCGAAGCCGTCGTACGGATCCTCGCACAGCGGGTAGGACATCAGCGCCTGGCCGGCCAGCGTGATACGCAGAGGCTCGCCGTGCAGCGTGTTTCGCAGGCAGCCGGCCGCCGAAAGCAGCGGCAGTAAACCGATGGCCTTGAGGACTCGTCGACGACTGCTCATACCGAAGCCCTACTGATCGCTCACGACCGGCAACACTATCCGGGACGGATAACGCATTCCAAAATGAACATGGTTCGTCGCCACGCGGAAAGCGTCCGCGCAGCCTTCCGGTGCACCGGTATTCGGATTCATGTCAAAGTGTGGGAAATTACTGCTCGAGACGTCGAGTCGCAGCCGGTGACCGGCCTCGAACCGGTTCGATACGGCGAACGGCCGGATTTCAATCCGATAGGTTACGCCTGGCTCAGCCATCGTCTCGCTTTCCCAGCCATCGCGATAGCGCAGGCGAAAGATGCCGTCGGTAATGTTCATTGCGAAACCATCCGGGTAGTCGGCGTTCGCCGGGTAAACATCGATGAGCTTTACCGTGAAGTCTGTATCAGGGCAATCCGATGATACGAAAAGCTCCGCAACGATTGCGCCGGTGACGACCAGCGCTGCTTCGAGCGGCGGCGTCTGGAATACCAGCACGTCATCGCGCTCCGCCAACGGTTTTCCACTGGGTGCGCCGCGGTATTTAAAAACCTGCTGCGACTCACGTTGATCAAACGCGCCGCCACGCATAACCGGCTCGCCGGACGTCAACGCTCCACCAATGGTGGGTACCGGATCTTCCGGGTCGTAGCGGTAGCTCAGTTCACTTGATGCCGCCGGCTTGTGGGCGGTCAGACTGCCGTCGGCGTGCAGATACAGGGTCTGTTGTTGCGCTCCGGGAGGCGGCCATCCGGTCGCGCTGCGCCAGCCGCCACCGTGATCCAGCCTGCCTGCTTCGTTGCGCCTGCCACTGCCGCCGCCCATCTGGAAATACCGGACGGCTGGC
>JBATID010000412.1:0-28293 GCA_049667545.1 Woeseiaceae bacterium | reverse complement strand
CGATCATGGCGTCCTGACCGCCAATACAACAAAGAGCCCACTGCGTATCACCTTCCCTGCCAAACTTGCTTCACGCTGGATGCCGGGTCTTTTCCCGGAGCAGCGGGAGTAGAGACTGTCCCTCCCGTTTATTCATCCTGTGCGGCTTGCCGATAGTATTCGTTTGCGGTGCGAATTCTTATTCATCGCAGAATCTCGCGGTTTTCGTAAGCTTGTCAAGCTCACCGAACGGGCTACGATACGGTCGCCACGCGCGATGTCCTCGTAAAAGAGGGAAATGGCGCGCCCGACAGGATTCGAACCTGTGACCCCTGCCTTCGGAGAACATCAACCCCATGGTAAGTAACTGAATTGACTGAAACTATATGGCAAGACGCCCGTTGCAATTTCAGTACTGTGCACAACGATGCATGACTCAGCCCCACAATTCTCCCACACTGCTCAGCCGCCTATTGCGGGCCGTGGCAGGCTCGCTTCTACCAAGTCGTAGGGACTGCATCGCGACAGATAGAAAAGCCTCACCGGATACAGTGAGATCTCTAAGCTGTTCTAGAACCCCCTCAACGCGACGCCGTGCAGTGTTTCGAAGAACACCTGATTCGAAGTTAGTTGGTCTAACCGCGACTATTTCCTTTATTTCAATAAATTGGACACCTCATCTGTCCGATAAAACTCGTGATCCAGTGCGGTAACTTGCTGATATCATTGAATCTCTAATTCTTCAATGGGACCGATTTTGCGCAATCTGCTGTTTGCCATTCCCATACTTTGGCTCGCCGCCGCATGCTCCGGGCAATCGCAGGAAAGCACTGAGGTAACCGGTATTCCGGCGTTCGTCGGCAGCGACCAATGTGCCGCCTGCCACACAACGGAATATGGCGATTGGCGAGGCTCCCACCATGCATTGGCCATGCAGGTCGCGAATGAAGAAACTGTCCTCGGTGACTTTTCGGACGCATCCCTCGAATACTTCGGGACGACAACGCAGTTCGTCAGGGACAGGAATGCCTTTCTTGTTCGTACCGAGAACGCCGAAGGCAAAATTCAGAACTTCACGGTGACTCACACATTTGGTATCGAGCCGCTGCAGCAATACCTTGTTGAGTTTCCGGGCGGTCGAAAACAGGCACTAACATACGCCTGGGACACGAGATCCGCTGAGGCTGGCGGGCAACGTTGGTATCACCTGTATCCCGACGAGTACATCGGACCTGATGATCCGTTGCACTGGACACGGCGCTACTTCAACTGGAACTACATGTGTGCGGAGTGTCATTCGACCAACGTCAAGCTCGGCTACGACATTGAGTCGGACTCCTTTCATACCACTTTTGATGAAATCTCGGTTGGTTGCGAAGCCTGTCACGGCCCGGCATCTGAGCATATCGCTCAGGCACAGACTGGCCCCTTCAGCGAAAATTTCGGTTTGCCCGTCGACCTGGATGACCGCGGAAATTCGAGCTGGATCATGAATGTCGAGTCAGGAATCGCGAGCCGCAGCGAGCCCATGGACCAGCAGCAACAGCCGGAATCCTGCGGCCGTTGCCACTCACGCCGAAGTGTCCTTGCTGCGGAGTACGAGTACGGAAAACCTTTGACCGATACACACAGCGTGTCGCTAATCGAGGAAAACCTCTATCACCCGGATGGCCGAATCCAGGACGAAGTCTATGTCTACGGGTCATTTCTGCAGAGCAAGATGTACGCCGCTGGCGTTAGCTGCAGCGATTGCCACAACCCGCACTCAGGCGATTTGCTTGCCGGACCGGACCCAAACAGCGTCTGCTCGCAATGCCACCTACCGACGATATTTGCGACAACAGAACACAGTGGCAGCGACTCGGTAGCGTGTGTGAACTGCCATATGCCGGCTACAACGTACATGGGCGTTGATGATCGCCGCGACCATAGTTTCCGACTGCCGAACACCGCGACCGACCCGACGCATTACGGCACAGCGATTGCGGCGGGCCGAGACGGCCTAGCGAACGTGACAGTACTCAATGCGCTAAAGAACACAGCGTATCCCGCAATAGCCCAGGCAACGTTGCTGACACTCCTGGCACCGACGCCCGGAGAATCGGAATACAGTGCTTTGACAGACGGCCTCAACAATGCCGACCCATTAGTGCGCATCGCGGCCCTGCGCACCCTTCGCCGCTTCCCCCCTGAATATGTAATGCGGTCGGGAAGCCATCTGCTGCGCGATCCGGTACGGGGCGTACGCAGGGAGGCGGCACTGACTTACGTGGATCTTCGCGACCTCTTGCCGGTTGAGGATGCCCGTGCCTTTGCAGCCGCCGCTGATGAGTACCGCGAGGCGCTACTCACAGCTGCGAGCATGCCGGAACCAGTGACAATGCTCGCCGAGTTTGAATACCGAACGGGCAACGATGCCGCCGCGGATGCGTACCTGCAGCACGCCTTGCGCCTGGACCCGGACTCTGCAGTAGCCCGGCACTCTTATGGTCTTTCACTGGTTCGCAAAGGCCGTCCGAATGACGCCCTTGAGCAGCTGCGCCTTGCTGCTGAGACCGAGCCAACAGACAATCGCTTCGTCTACGTCTACGGCGTCGCGCTAAGTTCGCTGGGACTCGCCGATGATGCAATAAGCGTACTAAGCGAGGCCAGGAATGATTTTCCGGAGAACTACGAGATCGCCTGGGGACTGGCGACAATGTTGCGAGACAACGGCGACCTCGATGGCTCACGATCACTTGCACGAGACATGCTGTCCCTGTATCCGGATGACACGAATTTCAGCGCTCTTCTACAGTCATTACCGGCCACGGACTAGAATAGGAATTTGCCGCTTGCCAAAGCCTGTGATCGAATCCGGTCTCACCACCGTGAAGGTGATTAAGAATTCATTCAACCATCGACAACGGCCCCGCCTCCAGATTCCCTTCCAGCACGAAGATGCCTGGCGTCAGGTTGAAACGCGCCGTGTAGTCATGCTCCAGACGTTCAACGAGCGTTGTTATCGCATCCTTGCTCACCAGGTTCACGGTGCACCCGCCGAAACCGGCGCCGGTCATCCGTGCCCCAAGAACGCCGTCCGTTTCCCGGGCCAGCTTCACCAATAAGTCCAGCTCGGCGCAACTCACCTCGAAGTCGTCACGCAGTGACTTGTGCGACTCGATCATGAGACGGCCGAATTCCTCCAGCCGCCCGGACTTCAATGCTGCGGCCGCGCCAATAGCGCGCTGATTCTCGTAGACCACGTGCCGGCAGCGACGTCGCACGGTCGCAGATAGCTCCTCCCCGTTCTCTTCGAACATCGCGACCGAAACGTCGCGCAACGCCCGGATATTCGGATCGAACCGTCCGAAGTACTCAACCGCCTCCTCGCACTCCGCGCGACGCGTGTTATACGCCGAAGACGCCAGTGCACGCTTGACTTCGCTGCTGACGATGACGATCCGGTAGTCACCCAGTGCCACCGGGACACTTTCGTATTCAAGCGAGCGACAGTCCAGCAGCAATGCGTGGTCCTTCTTGCCGATGCGGCAAGCGAACTGGTCCATGATGCCGCAAAGCACGTTCGCGTAGCTGTGCTCGACGTGCTGGCACAGCTTGACCATATTGACCGGTTCCATATCGAAGGCGAAGACCTGCTGCAGCGAAACTGCCGTCGCGACCTCCAACGCGGCGGACGAACTAAGCCCGGCGCCGAGGTTCAGGTTGCCATCGACCACGAGTTCAAAACCACTGTCGACGAGGTCGCGCAGGCGTAGCTCCTCCACGACGCCCAGCACGTAGCTTTGCCAGCTCCCGGGCTTGGCGACGATGAACTTGTCGAGTTCATATTCAACAAGTTCGTTGTAGCGAATAGATGCCGCCCGTACCAGCCTGTCTGATCGTTTTCGTGTTGCGATATACACGCCGCGATCGACCGTCATGGGCATCACGTAGCCGTCGTTGAAATCCGTGTACTCGCCAATGAGATTGACTCGACCGGGAGCCATCGCAAGCGTCATGCCGTCGGTACCACCGAACTTGGAAGAGAAGCCACTGACCAGGGATGAAACCAGTGCATCGTGAGAATCTGTCATCGGCATACTACTGCTGCTTGAAATGGACCTCTGAAAGATCGCGAAGCTGCGCGGCACTCCATTCGGGCGTGATATCTCGTTGCGGATTGGCCAGCATCTCGTAGCCAACCATGAATTTCCTCACGGTCGCGGAACGCAACAAGGGTGGATAGAAGTGCATGTGCAAGTCGCACTCCGGGTGGTCTTTACCATCGGTCGGCGCCTGGTGCAGGCCGGCCGAGTACGGGAAACTGCACTGGAACAGGTTGTCGTAGCGCGTCGCGACACGCTTCAGGATATCGCTCAACGAGTCCTTCTCGGCTTCCTCGAGTTGCGACAAGCTCGACACACTGCGGCGACAGAGCACCATGATCTCGTATGGCCATACAGCCCAGAACGGAACCAATGCGACGAAATGCTCGTTGTCACAAACGATACGCTCCTCTCGTTCAACTTCAACAGCCAGGTATTCGCTCAGCAATGTCGTGCCGCGCTTTTCGAAGTACGCCCGCATATTCTCAAGTTCTTTAGCGGGCTCGCCGGGAATAGAGCGCTGCGCCCAGACCTGTCCATGCGGGTGCGGATTGCTGCACCCCATAGCCGCACCTTTGTTCTCGAATATCTGGACATGGTTGATGTCATCGCGTGCACCCAGCTCTTCGTATTGCTCGGTCCACAGGTCCACGACCTTGCGAATCGCGTCAACTTTCATTTCAGGCAGCGTCAGATCGTGGCGCGGCGAAAAGCAGATCACGCGACAAAGACCCGACTCGCTTTCGGACAACAGAAGTTCATGATTACCCGCCTGGCCTTCCGGAACATCCGGGAGTAGCGCACTGAAATCGTTCTGGAATACGAAGGTACTTTCGTAGTCGGGATTCGACACACCGCCAGCACGTTCGTTGCCCGGGCACAGGTAGCAGCCCGGATCGTATTTCGGACGCTCCTCGACAGCCGGTTTCTCGACCTGCCCCTGCCAGGGACGTTTGGTCCGGTGTGGCGACACCAGCACCCATTCGCCGCTTAGTGGGTTGTAACGACGGTGCGAATGATCGGATGGGTTGAATTTGGTCATTTCACTTTATCTCCGCGCATATTGCCCTCACCTTCTCGCGGACATCCGCGACACTGTCGCCAGCATGATACAACTCCGAGCCGATTCCGAAGCCGACTACGCCAGCTTCACGCCACTCGGCGAATTCCTGCGGTCCGATGCCGCCGACAGCAAGAATTCGTGTCTCTTTCGGCAACACGGCCAGCAAGGCGCGCAGATGACCGGAACCATAGGTACTCGCTGGAAATAACTTCAAATAGGTCGCACCCAATTGCACCGCCCGAAACGCCTCGGTCGCTGTCGCGAAGCCCGGCGCAATCTGCATATCAGCCGCAAGCGACGCCTTGATTACGTCCTCCGAGGTATTTGGCATGACTATCAACTTGCCACCTGCATCCTGGACTCGAACCACATCATCCGCGTTAATCACCGTCCCGGCCCCAACGACGCAATCATCAGGGAGGGATCTTGCCAGCTCGCGAATACTATCGAATGGAGATGGTGAATTAAGCGGTACTTCGATACAACGCAAACCATGTTCGTACAGTACGCCCGCAATCGGTGCCACCTCGACCGGCTTAATGCCCCGAAGAATGGCGACCAATGGCATCGCTTTCAATGCGTCAGCAATCATTTGTTTCCTCCTGCCGCCAGGTCATGGAATCCTGCGTAAACCATTTCAACCCCATCCGAGATTCTGCTCCCATATCCCATTAGTTCGATAGCCACTCTGAATTTTTCGCACAAAGCGGCGTCGCCGATAAGCTCGACTACCGAACCTGAGCGTTCGTTGTCCCGCAACGCAGATTGGACATCGGATCCGATCAGTAGCCCCGAGAGGTAGCTAGAAGCATCACCAATATCGTTAGCGTCGAATAATGCCCGCGCTCGGGTCGAAAACAACACGTGCAACAGTGAAGTCCCGTGTTGCCGGGCCACAACAACTCCTTTCGCGAAGCTGTCGGCGTCAAATGGCGGCGGTGCGTTTTTCTCGTCGCTCGGAACCAATACGCTGTGCTCTCGCAAGATTGAGTAAGCCTCGCCGGTCAGTGAAGTAGTAAAAGTGTCGAGCCGTCCATCCGAAATACGTACCCACTTCGTATGAGTACCCGGCAGGCACAACAGACGATCACTGTCCCGGGTACTCCGATTGCGCGTCATCCATCCAAGTACCTGCATCTCCTCGCCGCGCATCACATCCGGCTGGCCGAGCGGATTGATGCAGGAAACACCCGGTACGATGGCCACATGATGACCCCGTTCTTCGAACCGCTCGAGATTATCTCGCAAAACGCCCGGGGCCAGCGGACACGGCAGGTACGGAGTCATTCGCCATCCAAGATTCGAACCAACCATGCCGGCCAGGACGATATCGAGCTGTCCATTTTTTCTGACCCACGGCTCGATCGCATCGAAAAGCGTCCCCGGCACAGATCGACTTAGCCCGGAGATGCCCTCGCCTACGATCAGAGTCGCCTTGTCCACGTCCGTTTGCTCGCGGCTGCAGAGCATGGCGCGCATGCGAGTGGTACCCCAGTCCACCGCAACAAACGGGAACTTGATCTTCATTCGATGATTGGCCTGCCCTTTGGTGTCCAGCATCCCCATGGGTCAGCTTCAATACTTCATATAGACCGTTTTCTTCTGCATGTACCCTTCAATTCCATAAACCCCATCCTCACCACCAACGCCGCTTAGCTTGTGGCCATTGTGGTAGCCCTGGATGTATCCGACGATGCCCTTGTTGAGGAAGATAGTGCCGGTCTCCATGCGCGCGATCGCATCCATGTAGATCGACGGGTTGCGCGTCCAGAGATACGCGGACAGGCCGTCAGGTCGGGCATTGGTAATACTCAACGCTTCCTCGTAGTCGGCCACGCGCACGATCGGCAATACAGGCCCGAAGATTTCTTCTTTCGCCGCTTCCGTTTCTGCCGTGGCGTTAACGAGCACGGTGGGCTCATACCAGTTGCCTTTCTCAAACTCGGCCCCGTCGGGACGCTTGCCACCAAGCGCAATCTCGGCGCCACCAGCCACTGAATCCTCGACCAGCTTTCTAATTCGTGCAAGCGCGTCAGGTGTCGTCACAGGCCCCATGCCGGCATTCGTCATAGGATGAGCCGGGTGGATTTCGGCGACGCGCTTAAGAAGTTTGTCAGTGAATTCGTCAGCAATCGATTCTTCGACAAGTACCGTCTCGTTACAAATACAGACCTGGCCGCAGTTCGCAAAGCGAGCGACGGCAGCTGATTCTACTGCCTCATCAATGTCCGCATCCTTGAGTACAATGAAAGGGGCCTTGCCGCCAAGTTCGAGCGACAGTGCAGTAACATTTTTCGCCGACGCCGCAGCAATCATCTGGCCCGCACGAATACTGCCAGTCAGCGTAATCATGCGTGTAATTGGGCTCTCAACCAGCGGCGCGCCTACATCGAGACCCGTGCCAGTGACCATGTTGATCACACCGGGCGGCAGACCAGCCTCTTCGACGACCTCACAGAATACCGATGCCGTGATCGGTGTTGCCTCGTGCGGCTTGAGTATCATGGTATTGCCCGTAACCAGGGCGGGCCCCACCTTGCGGCCGATCAGTGCCAGTGGGTAGTTGTAAGCACAGAGGCCGAGCGTGACGCCGTATGGCACCCTGTAAATATACAGCTGCTCATTTGGCAGGTCCGCCGGGAAAATGTCTCCACGAATACGGCGGGCCGCTTCGGCCGCGTAGGTGATGTAGCGAATTGTGTCCGTTACCTCGCCCTCGGTTTCCGCCAGCGTTTTGCCTTGCTCCTTTACAAGCAGCTTCTGAAATTGGTCGCGACGCTTCTCGATGCCCTCGGCGATCTTGTAGAGGTAAGCTGCGCGTTCGACCGGCGGAAGCATCTGCCATTTCTTCTGCGCTTCGAACGAACTTTGCAGTGCTCGCTCGACGTCATCGCGCGTACAGGCCGGCACCTCGGCGAAGATCTCGCCCGTCGCTGGATTTTCGACCGGTATGCGTGCCCCGTTCGATGATTCGATCCACTCGTTATCGATAAAGCATTTGTAAAAGTCCATAAATCCTGTCCTCCAATATTTAGTACGTCGCGCGACCGCCGGAGAGGTCGAATACCGCTCCCGTTAAATATGAGCACTCCGCATACTCTTCCTCGGCTGCGATACCCAGCCTGACAGCCAGCGCCGTGCAGCGCCCTGTCAATTCCACGGGTGTATTCATCGCCACACTGGCTATCTCGCGGCAAGCCGCTCCACTCGCGATAATGGGGAAGATGCGAGCACCTCGTGTGGCTCGAGTAGTGCCCAATCAAAGCTCACCCCAATACCTGCTTCGTCGGACGCGACGGCACGATGGTCCTCCAGCACGCGCGGACGTGTCGTGTATTCGTCGATCGGGAAGCTGTGGATTTCGAGCCAGCCTCCGTGAGGCTGCGACGAGACCAGGCCAACGTGAAGTTCCTGCATACCGTGCGAGCAGACCGGGATGCCCCGCTTTCTGGCCATTTCTGCAACTTTCAACCAGCCCGTAATACCCCCGCAGTTAGACGCGTCGGGCTGGACATAGGACAAGCGCGCACGATCGAACGCGTAACCGAACTCATACAGGGTATGCAGGTTCTCACCCATGGCGAGCGGTACACCGGTCGCCTCAGCAATTTTCGCGTAGCCGTCATAGTCGTCCGGAATGGTCGGCTCTTCGAACCACAATATATTCTGCTTCTTGAACCCGTTCGCCGCCTGGATCGCCTTCTCGACCGTCATCGAATAGTTTGCATCGACCATGAAGACTATGTCGGGCCCTATGAACTCGCGCACTGCCGCAGCACGATCAAGGTCCTCGTCCAGATCGTTCTTGCCCACTTTGATCTTGACGGCGTTGGCGCCGGCGTCCAGATAGCCCTGGATGCTGTTGAGCAATTTCTCCTTCGAGAAGTTGAGGTCAATTCCACCGAAGTAGGCCTTGCACGAATTGTCCGCACCACCTGCGATCTTCCACAACGGAGCATCGGCCTTCTTACAACGAATATCCCACAGGGCGATGTCGATCGCGGACATCGCGAAAGACGCGATGCCGCCGCGTCCGACGTAGTGGATGTGCCACTCCATCCAGTCGAGCAGGGTCTCAGGCGAGTCACCATTCCGGCCGATCAGGTCGGGTGCCAAATCGTGATCAATCATGCACTTGATCGCCATGCCACCACGCCCGCCGGTATAGGTATACCCCGTACCTGACGAACCATCGTCCAGTTCGACCGTGGCGGTCACAATCTCAAAATGACTGTGATCGCCATGCTTCGCGTCCGTCAGGATTTCGGCGAGCGGCACCCTGAACAACCGCGTTTCAATCTTCTTAATCAAGCTCATATTTTTTTACCGTTACCAGTTCGTGAAGGAACCATCCGGTTTCTTCATCCTCGGTGCCTCCCAGTACTTGAAAGTTTGCCTCGCAACCGCCTCTTCATTAACGTCGACGCCATGGCCAGGTGCATCACCCACCTCGTAACTACAATCGCGCTCGTTGGGTGCATTGACGAATAGACTGTCCCGCTCCGAGGTGTCGCGCGACTCGTACGGCGAAACTTCGCACCAGGCAAAGTTCGGGATCGCCGCGGAAAGCTGTATCGTCGCGGCCGAACAAATCGGACCTAACGGGTCATGCGGCATAACGTCGATGTAATGCGACTCGGCGGCCGATGCGATCTTGATCGCCTCGGAAAAGCCCCCGACGTTGCAGATATCGATACGGGCAAAACTCGTTATGCCCCGTTCAATGTAGGGCATGAAGTCCCACTTGCTGGCGCACTCCTCGCCAATGGCGAATGGCACGTCCACCATTTTGCGCAAAGTCTCGTATGCCTCAGGCGTCTGGTAGCGGATCGGGTCTTCGATGAAATCCAGAGTTCCGCTCGGCATACGCTGGCAGAATGATGCGGTTTCTGCGACCGTGAGTCGATGATGGTAATCAATACCGAGGGTGACGCTGTCGCCCAGTTCCTGGCGCGCCTCGACGAGAATCGCAGCGCCGTCGGCGATCGATTGCCTGACATCGAGTTCGCGTACCTCATTGATCGAACCAAGGTCACCCGCTGTCGCGCGAATAACTCGCCATCCCTGCTCTGCCAGTGCTTTCGCATCGTCAATCAGGGTCTCATCGAATGGCTTCGTCGTCGTTATGAAGCACTGAATATGATCCCGCTGCTTGCCGCCCAACAAGCGATAAATAGGTACTCCAAGCGCCTTGCCTGCTATGTCCCAGAGTGCGATGTCTATAGCGGAGATCGCGCCGGTTAAGATGCGGCCGCCTTCAAAATACTGGCCTCGATAGAGTTCCTGCCAGATAGCACCGATACGGCTTGCGTCCTTACCGATCAGGAATTCCCGGAAGTGCTTGATCGCGCCGATGACAGCAAGCTCCCGACTGGAAACTCCAGACTCGCCCCAGCCGTAGATTCCTTCATCTGTCTCGACCTTCACGAGGCAGAGATTTCGGTGCCCGACCCAGACTGGGTATGCCTTGATGTCCGTAATCTTCATGACGTCGTTACACCAGATTCTCTGCGGGCACCTGCAGCGGTGCCCCGGCACTTGCGCAGGCACGTGCAATACCCAGACAGATACCGGCAGCTGCGTCGGTAATCAAGATGGCCTTGTCTTGCAGAAACCCGGCCATTACGCAGCTGCCTTCGCTCCGGACAATTCGGCCTCGATCTGCTCGATCGACTTGTTCTTCGTCTCGGGCAGAATCCGGAACAGAATAATGAACCCGACGACCACGCACGTGGCATAGAAGGCAAAGATCTCTGCTGCACCCATATGGGTGAGCTGCCACGGGAAGAACTGGTTAACGAAGTAATTCACGATGCTCGTGATCAGGGCAAAACTCGGGATCGCGATACTGCGCACGTAGATCGGGAAGATCTCCGAGAACAGGATCCACATGATCGGCCCGATCGAGAAATTGAATGCCGCAATAAAGCTGATGATTGCCACGAGAATAAGCTTGGCGTTGAGGTTTGCGGCGTTCTGCAGCAGCACGCTTTCATTTTCGCGCAAGCTCGCCTCACCGATCACCGCCTGCACTGCGGACTTGAAGTCGACGTCACTCGAATATTCCACGCCAATGAGCGACCGAAGTGCTTCCGGATTGACGCTGTCACTCAGGCTGGTAAGGACTGAGGCATCGAGAACATAGGTTGCACTGGCGAACGACCACGCGCAGACGATCAGGCTGACGCCCGCCCAGGCAAGTCCAAAGAGGGTCAACGGACGACGTCCAATTCTGTCGATCAGCAGCAATGCAAGGAAAGTAAAGGCCATGCTGACGACGCCTACCGTCACGGCCTGCGCGAATGCAGCGTCCGTGCCGACGCCCGTCTGTTCGAAAACTGTCGGTGCGTAGAACAGAATCGAGTTGATACCGGTGATCGGCTGCACAATCGCAACCGTCAGGCCGATCCAGAATGCCCTGCGCATGCGCTTGTCGAAAAGGTCGCCTAACTGTGCCATCAGGGACCGGGTATCGTGACCGTGCTCCGCGCTTTCCTGGATCTCACGAATCAACGGCTCGATTTTTTCCGCCGGCAGGAGTTTTGCCATGACAGAGCGTGCTTCATCATTTCTGCCTTTCTGCACAAGCCAGCGCGGACTCTCGGGAATCACGAAGAGTAGCGCGAGCCAAAGCAGCGCTGGCACGATCTCGGTGCCGAGCATCCAGCGCCACGTGTAGTCGATAATACCGAGGGCCTGGACCCACTCAGCGCCTGAATTGCTGGCCTGCAGAATCGCGTTGTTCAGGAAGTAGGCTGCGGAGAGACCAACGACGATGTTGATCTGGTTCATCGCGACGAGTTTGCCGCGCATCTCGGAGGGCGCGATTTCGCCAATGTACATCGATGCGAGCGACAGCGACGTGAATGCGAGGCCACCGAGGAAGCGCGCGGCTACGAGCGCCTCGAAGTTGGGCGCGACCGTGGAGGCGACCGCCGACACGAGATATAGCGCAGCAATGATCAACAGCGTTTTCTTGCGGCCAATCTGTGCCGCAATGTGGCCCGTGGCGAGCAATGCGAAGATGACACCGAATCCAGGCGCACTGACCACGGCGCCAATTTGCATATCGGACAGTCCGAATTCGACGGCTACATAGCGAACTGTGCCGGATATCAGCGCCGCGTCCAGGCCGAACACGAAGCCACCCAGGGCGACGACGAACGCGTAGCGAAACGCTGTTGCGTGAAATCCCATACTGATTTTCTCCCCGACTGCCCGACCGTAATCTCAGTTCTTCTTGCGCCGGCGGTGCCAGCCGCAGATCGGTTTCGCCGATTATACACGCGCTGCAGTGAATTGTTAACAATTAATAATTTACAAAACAAGGTTCTGGCCGGTAAACTAGTTAAACAGGGCCTCAGCGCCCGCAGTTCTTCCCTGACGCCCCGGATTCGACACAGCCAATGCATTGCTACAGCATACCGACCCGCAATCTGAGAACGCTCGTCATTGCCTCGATGCTGCTCTTCGTCCTCGCGGGCTGCGGTGGCGGAGGCGGCGGTGGTAACCCGCCTCCCCCACCGGTCGACGATACGACGCCCAACGCGTTCTCGTTCGTCGCGCAGGCGGAGGTACAGCGCACCGCGACGGTTCAATCCGAGAGCATCACTATCTCGGGAATCAATGCGGCAGCCAGCATATCGATCACAGGTGGCGAGTACTCAATCGCAGGTGGGGCCTACACGAGTGCCGCAGGATCGGTGTCGAATGGCCAGTCCGTGACCGTGCGCCTGACGGCGTCGTCAAGTTTTGACACTCAGGCAGAAGCAACGCTGACTATCGGGGGCATCGACGGCGACTTCAATGTAACGACGGTGCCGGCGCCTTCTGTTCTCATCGATGTCAACGCGGATGTGCGCCACACAGTGGGCGGCATCGATACTTTCGACCGCAGCAAATTCATCACGATTCATGCCTCGCCCACGGAACACGACTGGTTCGGTGACAACGCCCAGAGTCGCGACGCGCCAAACGCCTTGCCCGACCTGATGACGGACTTTCTTGAAGGCAAAGACGTTTACCTCGGTCGCAACACGGGAGGGATCTCGTGGTATCTGGGCGAAATGTTACAAGACCCCTCGCGGCCCGGATTCGTCGACGAAGCCGACGCGACTTCGGACGGCGACGCCGTTCGATCAAATTATTCAAACAACATGGACGCCCGTTGGGTATCGACACGTCAGCATGACCATCGCGCAATCAACATGATCGTCGGGGCCCAGCAGCACCCGTTCTGGCCCGACGGACAAACGACGCGACAGGGTTGGGCGTTGTCACAAACGGACACACCGGCCGAGCCCTTCGGTACGGCCACAGGCCATTACATGGGACAGTTCATGTCGAAGTTCTTCAGCCCCGGCCCGGCTGATCCGGTTGGACAAGCAAAGCCTCCCTTGGTTGAGGTCATGAACGAGCCGGTTTGGGACTTGTACGACTTCCCCACGGTTAAGGAACCGCTGGACAAGATCTTCGAGTTTCACAACGCGGTCGCTGCGGAGATTCGTGCAACCAACAACGATGTGTTGATCGGCGGCTACACAGCTGCATTTCCGAACTTCGAGGTAGACAATTTTGATCGCTGGCGCGATCGTCACAAACGTTTTCTGGACCTCGCTGGCGCCAACATGGATTTTGTTTCGATCCATTTGTATGACTTTCCGATGATCAATCGCGGTGCCGGCGTAACAAATGAGTATCGCAAAGGCAGCAACCTCGAAGCTACGTTCGACATGCTTGACCACTACGGAACGTTGCAGTTTGGTGCGCCAAAGCCTGTCGTAGTTTCAGAGTACGGCGGGCGGGCCCACGGCATGGAAAACCAGCCATGGTCCCCGGAGCGCGACTGGGTTTTGCTCCGATCTATGAACTCAATGCTCATGGCCTTCATGGAGCGTCCCGACAACATGCTGATGTCTATACCGTTCATCGTCATCAAAGCGGAATGGGGCCGGCAGTCAGATACCGTGCCCTACGCGTGGCGCCTGATGAGGCAACGCCTCGAGGCTGCGGGCGAGACTGGCGATGAATGGGTCTACACGGAACTGGTGAAATTCTACGAGCTCTGGTCGGACGTAAACGGTACTCGCGTTGATTCCTACGCTACCGACCGGGACGTTCTCGTCGACGCTTATATTGACGGCACCAGTCTCTACATCATTGCGAACAACCTCGAGTTCGACGACGCCTATATTGACTTTGGAGTGTCCGGGATCGGCGGAGCCAACATCAGCAGCATCGATGTGAAGCACCTATACGGCGACAATGGCGTACCTGTCCTCGAGGAGATGCAATGGACGACAGGAATACCCGAATCCGTAAAGCTTGGCGCCGAAGCGACAATGGTGATTCACGCCCAGGTGGACGCAAGCGTTTCTATCACTGAAGACTCCAACGAGAGCAGACATTTTGCCGCAACCATGCTGCAGCCGATCAGCGCCAATTCAACGATGTCGTTTGACGTTAACGGACTGACGATCGGCGCCAATGGCGAAGCGGTCTTGCGCCTGGGCGTCGGCCGGGCTCATGGGCTGTCGCTATTACCATCCGTGACTGTGAACGGCATTTCGATCAGCGCACCGGCAGACTATCGGGGCTACGATCAGTTCCATAACGGCGTAGGACGGCCTGAGTTCTTCGGCGTGCTGGAAATCCCCGTCCCATGGTCGGCACTCGCCGCAAGTAACCGGGTTGATGTAACGTTTGCGGACAGCGGCGGTAATATCTCATCCATTGCGCTGCAGGTTTTCAACCAGAGTCGTGCCATTACGCGCCGTTAGCCCGCTTGTAAGTAACAACCGGAGTACGAATCGTGTCAAGAATTAGCGCAGACCTAAGTGGCTTCCGCTGGCAAATGGAGCGCATGCGCCCAGGCCAGGGCGAGAAAGAGGGGCTGCCCTTACTACCGGCAGAATATCAAGGCACACATTTCAGCTGGAACTTCGGCACTGTTCCCGGTGATGTTTACACGGACCTGCACAGAGCGAATGAAATCGCCGATCCCTATTTCGGGCGAAACATGCACCGAGCTAAATGGGCTGCGGAATATGAGTGGTGGTACAGCCGGCGTTTTGCCGTCCCCGAGAAAATGCACGGCAAGAAGATTCGTCTGATTTTTGAAGGGGTCGACTACAGCTGCAGCGTATGGCTGAACGGCACCTACCTCGGCCACCACGAGGGCATGTTCTCGGCTTTCGAATTCGACATCACGGATATTGTCAGCTACGAGCCCTGGCGCGATGGCGCCAATATGCTGATGGTTAAACTCGACCCCCCTCCGAAGAACTATCGCAATTGCGGTGGCAAGAAAGTGAACTTCTCGGGCGACTATTTCTCCGGTCTTGTCCCTTTCGGAATCTGGCGCCCCGTTCGCATTGAAGCGACAGATCATGTTCGAATCGACAGCATTCGGAGCGACATCACGGTTCCAAATGAAACTCGTGCACAAGTGGAACTGACTGTCGAATTGGTTAATCACAGCGATACCGCGCAAAAAGTCTCGCTCGAGGGATCGCTGACTGGAAAGTCCTTCGAATCCGATGACATTCGATTCGAACAGGAGATCACTGCCGAGCCCGGCAAAAGCCAGGTACGCACCACGATCAACGTCGACAACGCCCGTCTCTGGTGGCCCTGGGATATGGGCGAGCAGAATCTCTACAATCTCCGCCTGTCGCTGACCCAGAGCAACCAGGAGCTGGACAACACCAGCGAAGTGATCGGCTTGCGTGAAATCACCATGGATTTCAACCCGGGCTACACTCGCGACGAAAACGAGTTCCCGTGGACCTTTCGCGTAAATGGCAAGCGGCACTTCCTGCGTTCTGCTTGCTGGGGAGGTCAGCCGTCCTTTCTTTATGGCCGAAACAGCCTGAAGAAATACGAGGATCGTGTTGCGATGGTCCGAGAGGCGAATATCAACAACCTGCGCATTTTCGGCTGGCATCCACCCGAGGTACCCGACTTTTATCGTTTGTGTGACGAACTCGGTATTAGCGTATGGACTAACTTTACGCTCGCGACGCAAGCCTATCCGGAAGACCAGGAATTCGTCGACGGTGTTTTGCACGAGTGCATCGCTACTGTGAAAGAGCGTCGGAATCACCCGTCGCAAATCTTCTGGATGGGCGGCGAGGAGGTCTTCTTCTCTGGCGCACACGAAAAGAGCGGCAATAAAAAACTGATGGAACTAGTCGGCGACGCAGTCGCTGAAAACACCAATATTCCCTACGGCCTCGCATCCCCGCTCAGCTCCGAATCCGCACAAAATATCGGATTCAAGGCGCACGAAAGCCTGCACGCCAATGAGCACTACTACCAGGGCGGCAAAGAGTTTATGGAGGAGTACTACCCGTCTCTTGACTGCGCGATCATTCCGGAATTGACGGCTGCTTCTGCGCCCTCAATTGAGAGCCTTAAGAAGTTCATCCCTGAGGATGAGTTGTGGCCAATGGGCCCAAGCTGGGCCTATCACTGGGCAGATATCGACATCCTGAAAAATCTCAACTTCGAAGTATTCAATGACTACAAAATGGAATCACTCGAGGAGTTTGTTGAAGCCACCCAGATAGCTCAGGGTACGGTGATCCAGTTCGCGCTGGAGACCTATCGCCGCCGCAAGCCGAAAATGAGTGGCGTGGCGCTTTGTCACTTTATGACTCATGTCCCGGACATTAAGTGGGGCGTAATTGACTACTACGGCAAGAAGAAGCCGGCTTTCGACTGGCTAAAGCGTACTTATCAACCATTGTTACCGAGCATGCAGTTCGACAAACGTCGCTGGAATCCGGGCACCGAATTCACGGCAAGCCTGTGGATCGTGAACGATTTCCAGAACGCGTTCGACCATCACGTCCTGGAATGGCGCGTACTGTACAAGGATAAAGAAACCTCCACTGCCGGCAGCCAAAACGTCGGCATCGATCCCGATAGTTCAAAGCATGTCGTCGATATTGGCTGGACATTGCCGACAGACGCCTCGGGAACGTTCGAAGTCGTAATTGAAATCAAGAATAAGGAAGGCGATACGGTGTGCGACAACCACTACACGCTACTGGTCGGAGACCAGGAAGCCGCAAAAGCTCAGAGCCTGAAATACCTGGACGACGCCCAAAGACGACTCGACAAACACGGCCATAGCGTTTATCGCTACTGGCCGGAAATGTGGGAAGAGTTTGAATAGACCCATGTGCGGGCCGAGCCGGGCGATCACTCGCCGCTCGAACTAGCGCCTCACTCAGTCAGATCGATCACTTGTGAAAGCGGCGTCGGTGCGCCGAGATCGAGGCTGCGTTGGGTCGGAAGCGAGTTGCCCACGTGAATCATGTAGCGACCCGCGAGTTTTACTTTCTCACCACCGGCGTCAAACCGGTACAGCTCCGCCGCAGGTATTGAAAGCTCAACTCGGGTGGTGCTGCCCGCACTAACGTTTACGCGCTCGAATGTCTTCAAGGCGAATCGCGCTTCGCCTGGCGCCGGATCGAGTGGCGACAGGTAGACCTGCACAAGATCGCTACCGTTGACCTTGCCCGTGTTGGCAACGCCCAGGGAAATCTGCAGCGATTCGCCTTTCGACACGCCTCGTAGTGAAACGTCCAATTCCCGGTACTCGAACGATGTGAACGAAAGGCCGAATCCAAACGGGAACAGCGGCTCTTGTTCCATGTATTTGTAGGTCCGGCCTTCCATGCTGTATTCGGAATAGGGAGGCAGCTGCTTGACTGATTTCGGGAAAGTGAGCGGCAGGTGCCCCGAAGGATTCGCATCGCCAAAGATCACGTCGGCCACGGCGTTGCCGCCCTGTTCACCGGGATACCACATGTACAGCACGGCATCCGCCAGGTCGTACAGGTCACCCAGCGCGACCGGGCTGCCGGCGGCCACAACCAGGATCAGTGGCCCCGTCTTCATTTCTGCGATTTCCCGAATGTAGCCGGCCTGGCTCTCCGGCAGTTCGAGGTTGACCCGGTCACCCTTGTCTCGCGAGGCGATCGCATCGACTTCCTCGCCTTCCATGTCAGCGGAGATCCCGACCACGGCGATAGTCGCGTCTGCCGTGCGCGCCACGTACGGCGCGTAGTTCAGCGGATTAATATTCTCGTGAAACGGCAACACGCCCATACGGTAATTCAGCGAGCTCGCCAGCGAGATCTTGTTGGCGATGCCTTCAAGTACGGTGACCATATCGCCGGACACGCCGTAGTAGTTCGCCATCAGGATGTCACTGGATGAGGCGAACGGTCCCGTTACGTAGGGCACCCTGATGTCTTTCTTGAGCGGCAACGTGTTGTTGTCGTTTTTAAGGAGAACGATGGATTTGGTTGCGATTTCCCTCGCCAGCGCAACGTGCTCGTCACTGTGAATAGCGTCCGTGCCGACCTCATCCCAGGGGTTCGACCCTGGTGCGTCAAAAAGTCCGAGCCGGAAGCGGATAGTCAGCAGTTCAACCAGGCGTTCGTCAATCAACTGCTCAGTCACGAGCCCTTGCTCCAGGGATTCCCCCAGTTTCTGAAACGTGTCGCCACAATTGAGGTTGATGCCCTTCTCAAGGGCAATGGCCGCGGCTTCAGCGGCGGTACCAACCATCTTGTGTCCTTTGTGAATATCACCAAGTGCGCCGCAATCGGAAACGATGTAGCCCTCGAAGCCCCACTCGTCTTTCAGCAGATCCTGCAGCAGAAAGCTGGAGGCGCAGGAAGGGTCGCCGTACACGGCGTTGTAGGCGCACATTACGCCCGCGACGCCCGAGCGGACCAGTGATTCGAAGGCCGGCAAATAAGTCTCATACAAGTCCTTCTTGTCGGGGTGGACGTCGAAATGATGCCGGTCAGCCTCGGGACCCGAATGCACCGCGAAATGCTTGGCCGCCGCGGCTGTTTTCAGGTGCGTGGGATGAGTGCCCTGCAATCCCCTGACGAATTCAACGCCCATCAATGATGACAGGTACGGGGATTCACCGTAGGTCTCCTGGCCTCTGCCCCAGCGTGGGTCGCGAAAGATATTGACGTTCGGCGTCCAGAACGTGAGGCCGGCGTATTGACCACGGTTTCCCATAGACTGGGCCAGATTGAACTTGGCCCGCGCTTCGGTGGAGATCGCGTCGGCCATTCGGTAGGCCAACTCGGGGTCGAAGGTGGCGGCCAATCCGATCACCTGTGGAAAAATGGTCGCCTTGCCGTTCCTCGCGATTCCGTGCAGCGCTTCGTTCCACCAGTCGTACTCGGGTACGTTCAGCCTGGGAATGGCGGGAGTGCTGCGTGAAAGCTGGGCGATTTTCTCGTCCAGGGTCATGGCCTGTACCAGTACGGATGCTCGCTTACCGAAGTCCAGGTTCTCGTCTTCCCACGGAAACGAATCTTCGGCAGCGGAAGCGGGACCGAACTGCAGGCAGATCCCGATGATCGCCATCGCCAATAATTTCAATCGCATTGTGCTGTTCCTTTGCCTATTGCCTGCGGATGACTGCCAGCCAGTCCCTTCCGTCAGCCCGCGGCGGTTCTCCGAGAGAATATTCGCCAATAGTATTGGCTGAGATACTTCCAATTGTGCCGGTTAACAGCGAGCCTCCGTCACGTGGGTTAAGCCACTTCAAACTGTAATCGCCGGGCTCCAGTCGCAGCAGGATTTCGTCGCCGTCTTTGACGTACACCAAGTAGGCGTTTCCAGGCAGTGCCATGCAGTAGTCGCCATTCGCGGAGCTTGACGCAGAGTCATTGTTCACGATCAGTGAATCCATGGACCGCATCTGCTGCAGCGGCAGGTCGCTGCTACTCAGGAATTCAATGGCGATCCTGCCCTGATCCCAGAACAGGTCACGGGAGCGCCAATCTTCGCAAGTAAGGTCGGAACACTCTGCCTGGTAGCCAAAATACCATTCCAGTCCCCAGGCTCCTGCCAGGAAGCCGCCCCAAAGACCATTCTTGCGCGCGTCATTGTGCAAGGGGTCATCGCTGTCGGGCAGCAACGAAAACTGTGCGTCTCCAGGTTCGTCGACAGCAACCGCCCACACTTTGCCGGCCTCTTCCGACTCCCTAAGCACTCTTATCACCGCATCATGTACCTGGCTGAAGTCGGGCTGGCTGGTTTGCAGAGAGGCGCCTGTGTACCGGCTTTCCGGCCCGTACAGGTCATCAAACCAATTGCCATTGTGAATCACGATGTGGTGGCCATACGGATCGTTCTCGTAAAAGAACTCTGCCATTGCCAGTCGCTGGTGCCGGTATTGCGGTGGCGTTGGCGGGTTTGGTTGCCATTCGCCGATTTCCTCGCCCATGTTCCAGTTCAGTGCCAGATGATGACCGAAGCGGGCGATCAACTCTCGGTAGTAGAGCCTGCGCATTGCTCCCATGCCGCCCCCGTCCAGCAGTCCCTGATTCTCCGCTTCCTGAGTCTTGAAATGCAGAAAAATTCCCAGCCTGTCTGCGTGCTCGAATAGAATTTCCCACTGGTCCAACTTGGAGACGTCCATTCGGTCGTGGGTGTCGTGATCAATGTAAGGGAATACGTTGGAATCATCCCCCATGATGTTCATCGTCAAGAAGGAAAACGCGTTCATTCCTTCCTCAGCCAGGTAGTTCAATGCTCCAACCAGTGCTTTGCCGCGCTGGTCGTCACCCCAGGTCGGATCACCATCGTTCCAATCGCGTAAGTGTGCGTCCCAGGTCTTAACACCCTCGGTGCCCAATTCTCCAAAAAGGCCCTTGTTGTAGTAACCATCATCGTGAAACGTGCCATCGAAATCGGCATAGGCCAGAATATTCTCCGGCGCATCCGGACCACACTTGAAAAATAATTCACCGGTTTCTGCGAAGCGCGGGTAGCGGCCCTTTCCAAACTGCAGTCGCCCCTTTGCCCGGAAGTCTCGGCCGCTCTTGTCACTTTTAGCAACGTCAAAGCTGCCAGTCGCGCCGTGCATGTAACCGGGATTGGCATAATGACTCAGCTTTACCGATTCCTCCCTCACTGCCAGGAACCGAAGTTCGTGGAAACTCGCCGTGTAGTTCCACTCACCAGTCTCATCCGGCGCGAAATGAACGCGCCATTTGTTACCACCACTGGCCGACGTGTGGGCTGCATTTCCGTCGGCTGCGAAGTAGCCGGGCACCCGGTAGCGCTTGCCTGAATCGACGTGTTCGAAGTCCACGTCGAAGCGATAGTCCAGGAACGGATTCGGGGTGGCCGTTTCTGAGGTTTCCGGACCGTCGAATGTCAACGTGATCTTGTGCCACTTTCTGAGTTCACCGCTGACAACCGGGTCGGCTGCGTCGACGTGACCACAAAAAGCCAGCCCCAACATCAAGGCCAAAGCAATTAGTTGATTGTTTGCCACGACAGCCTTCGCCCTAGTATGAGCCGCTGGCATCGAACATTTCCTTCTTGGACGGCCTGGGCCGAATTCGGGCGGGTAGCCTGGCGCCGGTTTCCCTGTCAAATTCGTCAGGCGTTCGAACGCTGGGAATGAAATCGTCAGTTTCTTCGGTCCAGGCGGCGAGAGCGGCGCGATGCTGCTCCAATATGGCGAAGAACTCCGCGTCGCCCGCAAGGTTGATCAGTTCATACGGGTCAGAATGGATGTCATATAACTCTTCCTCCGGGCGCGGCGTTCGAAACGGGCGGGATTGATCCGCCGTCAGGTTGCCGCTCTTGTACAGGCGCAGCAATTCTCTCCAGGTGCCGTGGTAAACCGTGTCGCCACTTGGCGTCGCGGGCAGGTCAGGGTAGTTGTTGCGGATGTACCGATAGCGAGCGGTTCGAACTGAGCGCCCATGATCTTCGAAGTCGTGCCAGTTCCTTTCCGAAGCCGCGTACGACCGGAATTTGTTCTGAGGCTCGCTTAATAACTCGACGAAACTTCGGCCTTCAATAGAGTCCGGCTTTGGCGCACCTGCCAGCTCCAGAATCGTCGGCGCAATATCAACTGCACTCACGATGCCGTGGCTCACGCCTCCGGCAGCTACGCGGTTCGGCCAGTAGACAATGAGCGGCGTCTTGACGCCGCTATCGTAGAGAGTCGCTTTGTCCCGAGCGTAGGGCCTGCCATTGTCCGCGATGAAAACGATGACCGTGTTCTCGGCAACACCCTGCGATTCGAGTTTCCGAACAACGTCGCCGATGACCTGATCAAGTCGCGCGATCTCGTCATAGTAAGAGGCGAAGTCATCCAGGTATTGTTCCGTCGCCGGGTAGTACGGCGGAAGCCGAACATCATCCTGCGTGTGCGGCTCATCAATAATGTCGTCGTCATACGGGCGGTGCGCGTCCCAGGCTGCCAGCCACATAAAAAAGGGTTTATCTCGCGGCCGTTCATCGAGCAATCGCAGCCAGTCCTCTGTTCCTGACGGCGTCACCTCATCCCCAACGCTCCAGGTCGACTCGTATACGACGTCGAAACGGTCCAGTACTTCGGGGCCGAGATGCCATTTGCCGGCCGCCGCGGTCCAGTACCCCGCCTCCCTGAGAACTTCCGAAAACGTGAGCTGTTCAGCCGGCAACGGCCAATGCAGTTGCTCCGCGTCAGTATTGTGTGGATAGCGTCCGGTCAGGATACTGGCGCGACTTGGGCTGCAAGAGCTCGTCGTGAGGTACGCGTTGTCAAAGCGCACGCCGTTCGCTGCCAGTTCGTCAAGCACCGGCGTACGGATCGTGGGATGGCCATAAGCTCCAATGTCATTCCAGCTGACATCATCTGCTATGACAAGCACAATGTTCGGTTGCTCCGTTGCCGGATTCGCGTGGACCCGTTGCGAAGGGACGACTGCCGTAGTCATAGACACGACAATTATGAGAACTGCGAAACTAACTCGACTATTCATGAATCCTATTCGATTTCGTAGGGTTGACGTTCCTCAGCACGACGAAGGCTTTCCTTGTGCACCTCGTCGTAGAATGCGCGGCGGCGCTCCTGATATTCCTCAGATCGAATCCAGATATTCTGGATGTTCTGCTTGTTCCAGGCATTCCAAAGCCGTGCCAATTCTGACTGCTGCTCCGTACGCTGGTCCACAATATTCCTGGCTTCGTACGGATCTGAATCCATATCGAAGAAACTACGCCCGACACCGGGCAACATTTGCTGAAGGTATTTGGCAGTGGGCGTGCGAACCGCCCAGATGTTGTCGCCCTCCGCGAAACGCCAAAACAACGCTTCGTGCGGCGAGCCGTCGAACTCACCAGACAGATAGGGCATCAGATTCCGTCCGTCGATCAGACCATCCGAATCATCCGCTCCCGCCAATGAAACTGAGGTCGCCGCAATATCGAGCGCCGAAACCAGTCCGTCAAACTCTCCACCCGCAGGCAAGCCTTTCGGCCAGTGCACAACAAATGGCACGTGGATACCGCCTTCCGTAAGGGCAACCTTTCCTCTGCGGAACGGCGCGTTGCTGGACCAGGTTGCGTACGTCATCCAATCTTCCGGATATACGCCTCCGTTGTCAGACAGAAAAAAGATCAACGTATTGTCCAGCTTGCCGGACTGCTCGAGCGCGCTGATTACCGTGCCGATGCCAACGTCCATCGCGTCAATCATTGCCGCATAGGTGCGGCGATCTGGATCTTCAATGTGTGCGTACTTTTCCTCGAATTCCGCCGGCGCCTCCAATGGCGTGTGCGGCGCGTTGTAGGAGAGAAACAGGAAGAATGGACGCTTGGATTCCGCTACAAACTGTGCGGCGTCTTTGCTCATAGCCGTGGTCAGATACTCGTCGAAATCAGCGTAACCACCATTGCGTAGCAGCGGCTGGTTGTAGCCTCCCAATGCGGAACCGTTTGGTGTCCCATCAGGATTCGCGAGAGGCCGTGCGACGGAAGTACTTGCCGGGAAATAGTCATGGCCTCCCCCCAGAAAGCCGTAGAAATATTCGAATCCTCGATTGTTCGGGTGAAATGGCGGTGCAGCGCCCAGATGCCACTTGCCAATAAGCCCCGTGCGATAACCAACCTTTTGCAGACGATCTCCGATGGTCAATTCGCCAACCGGCAATCCTAAATTCGTATCGAATGGTGAGAAATCAATGTTGAGCTCCATGCCGAAGCGCGCCTGGTAGCGGCCCGTCAACATGCCCGCGCGCGAAGGACCACAGTAGGGATGCGTCACGTAGCCGTTCGTCATTACCATACCGTCGCGGGCCAGCCGGTCTATATGTGGCGTCCTGATATCTGCCGATCCGGTAAATCCCAGGTCGCCATAACCGAGATCGTCGGCGACGATGACGAGGATGTTGGGGCGCGGATCGCTCGCCGCATCACCCGCCCAGGCCGGGACCGAAAGCAGCAACAGGCAAGCAGTCAACCAGGGCAGGCTATTATTCATTGGCTTCAATGACCTTGATGGGATATACCGTCGCGTCATTCATGCTGCCGTCACTGGACGCGAATGAGGCGCGCAATTGATAGAAATGACCTTCAGGCAATTCCGCCGTTGGCGTAAGACCTTCGAGTGAGATCGTCATCGAGGAACTACCAGACTCGGTTCCCAGCACACTCGCGTCGGTCAGGACTGTATCCGATACCGGAATCCACTCCGACTTGAAGTGACGTAGCCAGAATCTTATTCCGCCTTCGTCAGACGATATGACGGTATTGCCGGATCCGGCGTGATAGTCGACGTCCAGGGTAACGTTGTCTCCCGATACGAATTTTGCATTCCTGAGCTTCTCTTCATCAACGATCCTGATGAACGGCGCGACGAGTGGTTTGACTTTCAGCTGGAATGCATCGCTGATGCCGCTCTTCGTGTTCGATTCAGCCTTGATGGTGACGTGGCCGGCCCTGATCGCTGTAACGACTCCGTGTCGGTCAACGCTCGCAATGCTGGCATCGCTGCTCGACCAGGTTAGTTCCGAATCATCAGCATTCGCAGGCAGTACGATCGCCTGCAACGCAAGCGTCTGACCCGCTATCACTTCAGCCCACTCAGACGATATCGAGACGGACTCAACGGGTACGGCATACCATTCCACAATCGTCACATGGGTCGATGCCGACAGGCCGTTGGCCTGGCTGGTCGCTGTGACGACTGCCGTTTCACCAATGTCTCCCAGAGCCGTGACCATTCCTTGCTCATCGACCGATAGCACTGCGTCGTTGCTGGAAGACCAGGTGACTTTCCTGTTCGCATTGTCGGGTTTGATGTTGACGTCAAACCTGAGTGTTGTGGTTTTTCTGATATTGAATGTTGCCGACCCAACTATCATCGATTCCGGATCGACGCTGTCGGTACTGAAGATTGAATTTGCCTTCTTGTCTGAAATGACGACGGTCTCGCCGTCTCTCCATCGAACCGTGATGCTCTCGATCAGTTCCTCATCGCCAAGGCCGAAGTGAATAATGTTCAGCAGACTTTGAGAGAAAACGGCTCCCGATGAGCCGACCCGTTTTCGATACTTGCTTGTGGCTGTCTTGACGACGACCTCGGCAGCAATCGCGTCGACGTTTGACTTGGGTGAGTAACCCACCCTGACCAGCGCATAATTGCCCCTTCCGGGCTGTTGATTCTCGAAGAGATACCATTCACCGAATTCGCTGCCGCTTAACAGGTCAAGGTCACCGTCCAGGTCAAAGTCAAACGCCTGTCCCATGTCCCCATTACCCGGTCCGCCAACATCACTCGCGCCATGCATGGTCACGGAATGAAATCTTCCCGTGCCGTCGTTGAGCAACATAAGATCGGAAATTCGGGCACCGATCGATCCCCAGCGGTACACGAAGATGTCCTGAAAGCTGTCGTTGTTGAAGTCGCCTGTCGTGACGCCCAATGAGTTACCACCTGGCGGGATATTCCATTCTCTGGACACATCAACAAACGATTCGCCGTCGTTTCTGAGCAGGACATCCGCAATATTTCGATTTTCAGGAACAAAGTCCAGGCTTACATCGGTCACACCCGACAGACTGAACCTGAACCCCCAGAACAAGTCGTCGTTACGTACGAGCGCAGCTTTCCAATGCCCGTCGCCCACGTGACCAAAATAGATGCCATTCTCCGAAATGTCCTCAGGCCAGCCCCGCGCATCTTCAGGCCTGATGTCTAACTCCTCACCAGACGCTAGGACGGTCACAGACTTTTCGCTTCCGAGGAAAACTGGATAGTCCTTTCCCCGGAACGCACCTTGGGCAAGAAAGTAGTACTCATGAAACCTGAGAGTGCCATCGGCATCGAAATCGAATTTATCTACGCCCTTGAAGCCCCGCGGCTTGATGGCGAACTCCTGCGTCAGGGGGTCGTGATCCACGGACGGCGCTTCGCCATGACCCAACTCGAACTCTTTGCCACGCGCGAGGTACAGGTCCAGATCGCCGTCATTATCAATATCTATGTCCGCGACAGCCATGATGCCGCCGAGATTCGCTATATCCTCCGGCACCCGCGACGTCACATCGGTGAAAGAAAAGTTGCCATTGCCTTGCCACACAGAGAGAGGCCCGAAAAGAGCGACGTCGTCAATATTGTCACTATTGATGTCGGTAATCAGAGCCCGCGATGCATGCTCATCCTGCAGACCTTCGACCGGTTTGTACTGGAACGTACCGTCGCTTGAGTTTGCATAGAAGAAATGTTGTGGTTTGTCTCCTGCCAGGCTCGCTTCATTAACCAGCATCAGGTCCAGATCACCATCCAGATCCATATCAGACCATTTAGCGCCTCTGCCCCTTCCTCCTCGATCGATTCCAACATCGCCGGTCATCAGCACCAGCGTGCCATTCTTGTTCTCATAGAAATTTGCTTTCGATGGATTCGTGCCATTGCCACCGCCCTGGGTCACCACGATGTCCAGATCGCCATCGTTGTCATAGTCACCGGCAGCAGTGCCGTGCAGGTCGTGCATAAACCACCTGGCGAGATTCTTGCTGTGCCTGGTTACCGTGCCATCACCATTGTTCCAGTAGAGCTTGCTGCTCTCCGCATTGTGATTGTTGACAATGAAGTCGTAGTCCCCGTCGTTGTCAATATCAGCGACAGTTGGCCCTCCGTATTTGATCGAGCTCACTTTATCCAGGCCTGCCTGTACCGATATGTCGCGATAGATCGGTATGTCGAGATGCTCAATATCCTCTGACGTCAGGCTATTCAGGATGACGTCTGCATTGTTCGCTTTGATCGACAATCTCACGTTTCGCGATTCGCCAAAGCGAACCAGCGAATCCAATTTCTGGTTGCCCGACTTTGGGACGTTAAGCGTATCGATCAGAAGTTCGTCGTTCGCGTACAGACTGAGGCTGGCGTAGTTCTCCGGATTATCAATGTCGAAGACCAGCTTCTTTGTTAAGTTGCCACGCACCTCGTAATCAATTGCCAACGGTGCCTTGGCTGCAATCACCGTATCTTTGGCAACAGGGCCCGAGCCGGAACAGGCCGCGACCAGTGCTCCGGCCAGCACCAAGAAAGCCAAATTTCTTGCAGCCATATTGCTAACCGCAATCCACTTTGTCAGGCGGAAACGCCGTGAGTCGTAGATCGGAGATTTCGATTTCCATCTTGCCGCCGGTCTGCAACTGGATTCCAGTGATGGCACTGAAATCCAGGCCTTCCTTGTCCTTCAGGAAACAGCGCAGTGGAATCGGCACACTGATCCATTCATTTTTCGGGATACTCCTAAGCGCACTCTTCAGCGGCACGTCGCTTCGAGTCTGCCAGTCCCAGGCACTTTCGAGCGTAATCGTGGTCAGTCTATTTGGCGCCTTGATTACGCGAACATCCATCGTCAGCGCCGCCTGGTCGACTATCGCAGTCAGATCGACGCCTTTCGTCCGATTGATCAGGGAGATCGTCATTACACTAGTGTCATCTGTGCCCCACTCATTCTTGATGCCTTTCGGTGTCCATTTGAACCGAATGGCGTCATTTTCCGAGTTCCGAACGGCCGGGCTGGCGACCAAACTGCCGCGAACCGTCTCACCAGTCATCTGATCGTCGAGCATCACTTTGCCGAACTGCAGGCTCAGCTCCCACGGCACGATGCTCTTTCCCGCAACAACATAGTGAATATTCGGGTCACTCGGATTGGCAGTTGCAGTCCCTGTCACAAGAACCATCAGGATTGACAAAACGTATTTCATTGTCGGTACCTCAGTTGTCGCTGATTCTCCGGTAGCTATCCATGCGTTTCATCGCATCGCCTTCGTACTTGCGTTGCAGCTGCCAGCGCGGACGTTCCAGCGTCAGCT